>SLIM01000284.1 GCA_007135625.1 Gammaproteobacteria bacterium | reverse complement strand
CCGCCAGCAGGCGCTGCCCAAAATGGCTAACGCTATTCTGGAGATGGATCAAATGGCCAAAGAGGCGGAAGCGAGCATCCGCCGCATGGAGCGCTCGGAAAAAATTCGCAACGATTTTTCGTTGGAAATTGAGGAGTAGGTGCGAGACCCGAGGTGCGAGGCCCGAGGTGCGAGGCGCGAGGCCCGAGGTGCGAGGCCCGAGGTGCGAGGCCCGAGGTGCGAGGCCCGAGGCCCGAGGCGCGAGGTGCGAGGTGCGAGGCCCGAGGTGCGAGGCCCGAGGTGCGAGGCGCGAGGCCCGAGGTGCGAGGTTCTAGAACCTCGTGTCTCGAACCTCGTGTCTAGTGTCTTAACCCTTAACCCTTAACCCTTAACCCTTAACCCTAAATAACTTATTTTGGAGTGCATGGTTTGAGAGCAAACAAATATGATGCGGAAATAGAAAAAATTAGGGCATCAACGGAGCGTTGGAAGGCATCGCTCCAGTTGGCATCTACCATTGTTGGGTATACGGCTGCTGTTGTGGCGCTATGGATCATTATGGATAGTCTACAATCGTTTTTTACACATGACACTGAAGTCATTGTAGCAATGACTAATTTGATAGATAAAATAAATATTTCAAATATTACTGGATATTTCTTGGCTGCTCTTGCTACAATTGCATGGCGCATCGAGCGGAACGGCAAAAAAAGAGCTATAGAGGAGAAGGGAAAATACCAGCGACTTGTTGAAAAAAAGGATGCATCGAGGTCTTCTAGTGGACTTGATGCAACTGGTGACAACCCGGAGAAGAAAAAATGATTAATGCGTTGTTTTTTGGTGTCAATCTTATTCTACTGATTGTGGTTTGGAACTATATGCTTCGTCCCAGCATACTGGATCACTACCGAGATCAATTATTTGATCTTCGTGAATCGGTGCGTGACTACTTCATACATAGAAGTATCGCTCTCGATGATCCGATCTATGTGAAGTTGCGAGAAATACTTAATCATCACATACGATTTACCAAGCAGATGTCTCTATTTGAGATTGCTTATTTTTCCTATAAGCTCGAAAAGAATAAATCTTTACGAGATGAGGTTAAGGGGTCTATTGACGGGATGTTTACGACTGATGACGATGATTTACGCGAGTTTATTGCGAATACCCGAGTCGAGGCACAAAGAATACTGATTACCTATCTAGTGTTCTCATCGGCAACATTGCTCTTTATCTTCGCTGGAATTATGCTCACTAAAATCCCTCGCTTGATGACCCATTCATTTAGACAGCGAGTAGAGTATTTTCGACAGTCGGTTATTGCAGCATCAGGGCTGGTGACCAGTGGTGAGCTAGTCGAAGAGGTCTCGATTGAGACGCTAACCGGTGAGCATACGGCCCTGCCTGCATGACCGGCTTCGCCATCGTCGCGATGTGAATGACGATAACAACGCAAATCTTCCCCAACCAACCCGGAGACTTACCCCATGCGTACCCTGCAACTCACCCTTACTGCACTGCTTCTCTGTTTTGTTACCACCTTTGCGGTCGCTAGCGACCGCTACCGCCTCGCCTGGTCGCACTACACCGGCTGGGAGCCGTGGGGCTATGCCGACCACTCGGGTATTCTCAAAAAGTGGGCCGATAAAGAGGGGATCGAGATCCAAGTCACCCTGGTCAATGACTACATCGAATCGATCAACCTCTACACCGCTGGGCAGTTTGATGCCTGTGTGATGACCAATATGGATGCCCTCACCATTCCCGCTGTCGGGGGGGTCGATAGCACCGCGCTGATTGTCGGCGACTTCTCTAACGGTAACGACGGCATTGTGATGAAGAACGGCAGTGCGGTGAGTGACCTCAAGGGGCGTGACATTCACCTGGTCGAGCTTTCGGTCTCCCACTACATGCTCGCCCGCGCACTCGATAAGCACGGACTTTCGGAGCGTGATGTGCGGGTGGTCAACACCAGCGACTCCGACATTGCCGCGCTCTTCACCACCCTGCCCAACGCCGCCGTGGTCACCTGGAACCCACCGCTGCAACAGGTGCGCAACGTTCCCGGAGCCAATTTGGTCTTTGATTCTGCGCAGATCCCCGGCGAGATTATCGACCTGCTGGTGGTGCGTAGCGACAGCTCCGAGCGCTTTAAGCGGGCATTGGTGGGGGCTTGGTATGAGGTAATGCAGATTATGGCGGGACGCGATGCCGCTGCGGCTGAGGCGATTGCCTTTATGGCCGAGCAGACGGGGGCCACGGTTGCGGAGTTTACCGCGCAACTGCGCACCACCGCAATGTTCTACGATCCCGCCGAGGCGGTCGCTTTTGCCGAGGGCGAGGCGCTGAGGCAGACGATGCAGCAGGTGCGCACCTTCTCCTTCGATAAAGGGCTGTTCGGCGGCACCGCCTCCTCCCCCGATTTTGTCGGCATTGCCTTTCCCGATGGCAGCGTACTCGGCAACAAAAATAACATAAAACTACGCTTTGATGCTGATTTTATGCGGGCCGCTATCGCTCACCCGTAACCCCGGCCCTGGCCGCTTTGCGGCGGCCAGCCGATTTTTTGCATCGGTACCCTACCATGAGCCAACAACCTGCAAAGTTCTTCGGCATTCACGCCCAGCCCCGAGGGGGGTGGAAGTGGCTTCTCGCCGTCATCCCCTTTCTACTCGTACTGATTATCTATAGCGTCGCCTCCGACCTGCGTCATCGCGACAACCCCCACGATAAACTGCTCCCCACCTTTACCCAGATGGCCGATGCGGTCAAGCGCATGGCCTTCACCGAAGATCGCCGCAGCGGTCACTATTTGATGGTGCAAGATACCCTCTCCAGTCTCCAGCGCCTGCTCACCGGGGTTTTTCTGGCGGCCCTCGTCGGACTGCTGCTGGGGCTGAATATGGGTCTCTTTCCGGGGGTTGATGCACTGCTGCGCAGCTTCATCACCTTTATCTCCATGATCCCCCCGCTAGCGATTCTACCGATCATCTTTATCAGTTTCGGGGTCGATGAGACCGCCAAAATTATGCTGATCTTTCTCGGGATCTTTCCGATTATCACCCGCGATATCTACCTTGCCGTGCAGCAGCTCCCCAAGGAGCAGATCACCAAGGCGCTCACCCTCGGGGCCAGCCAGCTCGCCCTTGCCTATCGCATCATCCTGCCGCAGATCTTACCGCGCCTGATCGACACCTTGCGCCTCGCCCTGGGGGCCGCTTGGCTCTTTCTGATTGCGGCGGAGGCGATCTCCTCCACCGATGGCCTTGGCTACCGCATCTTTTTGGTGCGCCGCTACCTGGCGATGGATGTGATCCTCCCCTATGTCCTCTGGATCACGCTGTTGGGCTTTACCATGGATTGGGGGCTGCGTATGCTTTTGCGCTGGCGCTTCAAATGGTATCTGGAGAGCAACAAGTGAGAATGGTACAATGAGTGACACTTCGATGACTATGCAGCAGCGCTCTACCATCCTCCATTTGGAGGATGTCTATAAGCGCTACGGTGAGCTGCTGATCCTTGACGACATCGACCTTTCGGTGAAAGAGGGTGAGCTCTGCACCTTGGTCGGCCCCTCCGGCTCGGGTAAGAGTACCCTGTTGCGCCTGATTCTCGGCCAGGAGCAGCCTAGCGCGGGAGAACTCACTATCGCCGGTAAGGTCGCCGGCACCCCCGACACCCGGCGCGGTATCGTGTTTCAGCGCTACTCGCTCTTTCCCCACCTCACGGTGCTGCAAAACGTCGCCCTCGGGCGCAACTTGCAGACCGGGTTTCTCGAACGCCGTCGCCGCCGCAAGGAGTTTGATGAGGAGGCGATGCACTACTTGCAGCGCGTTCGCCTCGGCCAACATGCCGATAAGTACCCGCATGAGCTTTCTGGCGGAATGCGTCAGCGGGTGGCGATTGCCCAGTCGCTGCTCACCAAGCCGCCGATTTTGTTGATGGATGAGCCGTTCGGCGCACTCGATCCAGAGACCCGGGAGGAGATGCAGATCTTTCTTTTGGAGCTGTGGGACGAACACCGGATGACCATTTTCTTTGTCACCCACGATCTTGAAGAGGCGCTCTTTGTCGGTACCCGTATCCTGGTGCTGTCGCAGTACTATACCGATGGTCGGGGAGAACTTCCGAACGGCGAGCGCGGCGCTCGCATCGTTGCCGACTATCACCTGCCGCAAATGGCCTCTTCTACCGAAATCAAGCATAACCCCGAGTTTGTGCAACTGCTAGAGCATATTCGTCAGGAGGGGTTTAACCCCAACTACCTGCAACATGCGCGTGCGTTCAATCTGAAACATCCCGACTCGTTTCAGACTCTCTCCGAGGTTGAACACTATACTGCCACTTCAGTAACTACCAGTTCGTGAGGTTTGCAGTGCTACCAACCCTTGGTAGGTCTGGATAGAAAAGCGCTAGGGAAGCAAAATATGGTGGGCCCAGCAGGACTTGAACCTGCGACCTACCGATTATGAGTCGGCTGCTCTAACCAACTGAGCTATGGGCCCTGTTTCGGTTGCCGCCGGTGCTTGGGAGGGCGCTGGCGGCGGTTGGATGGGAGTTAGTCATCCAGGAAGCTGCGTAGTTTCTCAGATCTGGAGGGATGACGCAACTTGCGTAACGCCTTGGCTTCGATTTGGCGGATCCGTTCGCGGGTGACATCAAACTGTTTGCCGACCTCTTCTAGGGTATGGTCGGTGTTCATGTCGATGCCGAAGCGCATGCGCAGTACCTTGGCTTCGCGGGAGGTGAGGCCGGCGAGCATGTTTTGGGTCGATTCCCGCAGTCCTTGGGAAGTTGCCGCTTCGACCGGGGAGACGACTCCGGCATCCTCAATAAAATCACCAAGATGGGAATCTTCGTCGTCGCCGATGGGGGTCTCCATGGAGATCGGCTCTTTGGCGATTTTGAGGACTTTGCGCACCTTCTCTTCGGGCATCTCCATGCGCAGGGAGAGTTCTTCGGGGGTCGGTTCGCGCCCCATCTCTTGCAGCATCTGGCGGGAGATGCGGTTGAGCTTGTTGATGGTTTCGATCATGTGGACCGGGATGCGGATGGTGCGGGCCTGGTCGGCGATGGAGCGGGTGATCGCTTGGCGAATCCACCAGGTGGCGTAGGTGGAGAATTTGTAGCCACGGCGGTATTCAAACTTGTCCACCGCTTTCATTAGGCCGATGTTGCCCTCTTGAATTAGGTCGAGAAATTGTAGTCCCCGGTTGGTGTATTTTTTTGCGATGGAGATCACCAGCCGCAGGTTGGCTTCGACCATCTCCTTTTTGGCGCGGCGGGCCTTGGCTTCGCCAATCGACATTTTGCGGTTGATCTCTTTGATCTCGGCGATGCTGAGGTGGGCGTTGCGGGTCACCTCCAGCAGTTTGCGCTGGGCGCGTAGGATCTCTTCGCTAAACTCGTGCAGGATCGAGGAGTAGGCGGCGTTGCTGTCGATGTGCGATTGTAGCCAGTCGAGGTTGGTTTCGTCGTTTACGAAGGAGGAGAGGAAGATTTTGCGCGGCATCTTCGCTTTGGTGACGCAGTAGTCGAGGATGATGCGCTCTTGGTTGCGGATGAGGGTGATGGTGCTGCGCAGGTTTTCGATGAGGGTGTCGAAGACCGGGGGAACCAGTTTGAATTCGAGAAAGACTTCGACTACGGCGGCGGTGGCGGCCTGGGTGTCGGGGTGGTTTTTGCCGAGGCTGTTGAGGCGACCGACGAGCACTTCGTAGCGGCGCTTGAGTTCGTCGCTGCGAATGCGGACCTCTTCGGGGTCGGGGCCGCTGTCGAGGGAGGGCGCGGAGGAGCTGTCGTCGTCGTCGCTGTCGTCGTCACCGTCGCTGATGGTCGAGCTCTCTTCGCTCTCTTCAAATTCAATCACGGAGGGGTCGGCGATGCCGCAGATGACATCGGCGAGGCGGATCTTTTCGGCCTCGACCTGGGTGAGGAGGTCGAGAAAGCGGCTGACGGTGTCGGGGTAGTGGGCAATCGCTTCGAGGACGTGGTATAGCCCATCTTCAATCCGCTTGGCGATCTTTAGCTCCCCTTCGCGGGTGAGCAGTTCGACGGTACCCATCTCCCGCATGTACATGCGTACCGGGTCGGTGGTGCGGCCAAAGTCGCCATCTACGCTAGCGAGTGCGGCGGCGGCCTCTTCGGCATCGTCGTCGGTGATGATGTGGTCGGCAAGGGCGGGGTCGTCCAGATCGGGGGCCGATTCGAAGACGGTGAGTCCCATGTCATTGATCATGCGGATGATATCTTCGATCTGCTCGGGATCAACGATGCCGTCGGGGAGGTGGTCGTTAACTTCTGCATAGGTCAGGAAGCCTTGCTCCTTCCCTTTTGCAATCAGTCGTTTGAGTTGGGAGTAGTGGTGCTGTTGATCCATGGTTGGCTGTTTGTGGTTGATCCTGCTGAGTGAAGCTGGTAACTATAGCAGCTCATTTTGCGTTTGCTGAACTTTTTTCCGAGTAATCGGGGTGTGGGGGGCGCTGCTGCTCGCTGCGCTCTCTACAGCGGCGCTAGAATGGTGGCGGTGGTGGTGGAGTTCAACCGATGGCGGGAAAAAAGTTGCCACTCGTTCAAAACGAGGATGCGCAATGGTGGCGCTGGTGGTGGTGGAGTTCAACCGATGGCGGGAAAAAAGTTGCCACTCGTTCAAAAGAGGATGCGCAGTTGTTGCAGAGTGGTGCCGTGAATCAAGAGTGTTTCGAAGGTGATCTGGCCGCTGAGGCGGTGGCTGCGTAGCCAGTCGCTGGGGAGCAGCTCGATGCCCGCTGTGGGGGTAGGTTGGGGCGGTGCCAGGTAGGGGTCGGCGTGAAGTCGGTCGAGGGTGAGGTCGAGGCTGTGTCCGCTGCTGCTGAGGTGGAGTTGGCCGCTGATGCGGCTCTCATCAAGTTCTAGCCGAAGCGGGGTGAGGTGCAGTTGGTAGTCGTCGGGGGTGAGCTGGCCGCTGATTTGCAGTTCGGCGGTGAGGTGGGTGAGGGCGTGGTCGCCGCGCAGTGGCGGGAGGTCGAAGTGGTGGCGTGGGTTGAGCGGGGGCAGGGTGAGGGTGGCGCTGAATTGGGGGTGGTGGGGGAGGTCGCGGCTCTGGAGGTGGTGCAGTTCCAGGTGGAGCGGCGGTTGCCCGGCGCTTTGCCAGTGGAGGGTACTGTGGTGCAGAGTGAGTTGGTCGATCTGTAGCGGAAGGGCGGGGCTGTCGCTGTCGCTGGCGGCGGGGAGGAGGTCATCCCAGTTGCCGTTGCCGTTGGCATCGCGCTGAAGCCGGAGCTGGAGCTGGTCGATTTCGAGGTGGGCGATCTCCAGTCGGCGGTTGGTGAGCGAGCGGGGGTGAAGTTGCAGGGTGAGGCGCTCTATTCGGGCGAAGGGGGCGGCGGGGAAGCCGGGGGGGTTGCTCAGTTCGAGATCGCGCAGGGTGAGTTCGAGGTAGGGGGTGAGGGCGAGCGAGAGGGGGCCGTGGAGGGTGAGGTGGCGACCGGTGAGGTGGTGCAGGGGTTCGCTGATGAGCGGTTTGTAGGCATCGGGAGCGAGCAGCAGCGGCAGGCCGAGCAGGGTGACGGTCAGGAGGATGAGGTTGCTGGTCAGCCAAGCGAGTGCGGTGAGGAGCAGTTTCATCAACGGTCACTCGATCTGCGCTGCGGCAGAGCGTGAGGTATGGAGCGGGTGATGGGAATCGAACCCACGTCATCAGCTTGGGAAGCTGAGGTTCTACCATTGAACCACACCCGCAGGGTGACTTTACCCACGAAATTGGCTCGTGAGCGGTTCAGGAGGGGGAGTATAGCGCAACGTGTAGCACTTGTCACCCCCTTGTGCGGCAACTCTTCCGAGTTAGTGTCTGAAGTGGCGCATCCCGGTGTCACCCCCTTGTGCGGCAACTTTTCCGAGTTAGTGTCTGAAGTGGCGCATCCCGGTGAAGACCATTGCAATATCATGCTCATTGGCGGCGGCGATCACCTCTTCATCCCGCATTGATCCACCCGGTTGAATGACGGCGCGAATACCGGCGTTGGCGGCGTTGTCGAGGCCGTCGCGAAAGGGGAAGAAGGCATCCGAAGCCATCACCGCACCGGCGACGATCAGCCCCGCTTGTTTCGCCTTGATTTCGGCGATTCGTGCTGAGTTGATGCGGCTCATCTGGCCAGCGCCGACTCCGATGGTGGCGCTCTCTTTGGCGTAGACGATGGCGTTGGATTTGACAAACTTGGCGACCTTCCAGCTAAACAGCAGGTCGCGCATCTCCGCTTCGCTCGGGGTACGTTGGGTGACTACGCGCAGGGTGTCGTGCAGCAGCAGGTCGGCACCCTGTACCAGCAGGCCGCCGTTGACGCGCTTGAGGTCGAGGCGCTGGGCCGGGTTGGCTGGCCAGGTGCCGCACTCCAGCAGGCGGATGTTGCGCTTTTCGGCGACGGCGGCGAGTGCCTCGGGGGAGATTTGGGGGGCGATGATCACTTCGACGAATTGGCGCTCGACGATGGCGCGGGCGGTGGCTCCGTCTAGCGGGTGATTAAAGGCGATAATACCGCCAAAGGCGGATTCCGGGTCGGTGCTGAAGGCGCGTTCGTAGGCTTCCAGTTGGCTGCTGCCGAGGGCGACTCCACAGGGGTTGGCGTGTTTGACGATGACGCAGGCGTGGGTCTCGTCGAACTGTTTGACGCACTCCAGCGCTGCGTCGGTGTCGGCGATGTTGTTGTAGGAGAGCTCTTTGCCTTGCCGTTGGCGGGCGGTGGCGATGCAGGCCTCGGCGGGTTGCGCCTCGACGAAGAAGGCTGCGTTTTGGTGCGGATTTTCGCCGTAGCGCATGGTTTGGGTTTGCTGAAACTGGAGGTTGATGGTGCGCGGAAAGTCGCTCACGCCGTCGCCGAGTCGGCTGCCGAGGTAGTTGGCAATCGCGCCGTCGTAGCGGGCGGTGTGTTCGAAGGCCTTTACGGCAAGGTCGAAGCGGAGTGCGTCGCTGACCGCTCCGGCGTGCTGCTCCATCTCTTCGAGGATGCGGGAGTAGTCGCTGCTATCGACTACGACGGTGACATCTTTATGGTTTTTGGCGGCGGCGCGAAGCAGGGTGGGGCCGCCAATGTCGATATTTTCAATGGCGGTGGCGAGGTCGCAGTCGGGGTTGGCGACGGTCTGCTCGAAGGGGTAGAGGTTGACGATAACCAGGTCGATGGGGTCGATTTCGTTCATTCGCATCACTTGGTTATCGACTCCGCGACGACCGAGGATGCCGCCGTGAATCTTCGGGTGCAGGGTCTTGACCCGGCCATCCATCATTTCGGGAAAGCCGGTATGTTCGGAGACCTCAATCACCGGAATGTCGTGTTCGGTGAGTAGCTTGGAGGTGCCGCCGGTGGAGAGGATCTGTACCTTGCGGGCGTGCAGTTGACGGGCAAATTCGACCAGGCCGCTTTTGTCGGAGACGCTGATCAGGGCGCGGGTGATAGGGGACATGGGGTGACTCCAGGGGTTAGGGTAGGGGTAAAAAGGGATAAAAAGGGGTTCGGTGCCGCCTGCCGGGGCGTGCGGCGGTCGCAGATCGGTTACTCAATCTGGTAAGTAGAGAGCTTTTTGCGCAGGGTGCTACGGCTGATGCCGAGAAGCTGGCTGGCCTGGCTCTGGTTGCCATTGACGTGACGCATGACGGTCTCTAGTAGCGGCTGCTCCATTTCGGAGAGGACTAGCCGATAGAGGTGACAGACTTGCTCCTCTTCGATCTGTTGCAGGTAGCCGCTGACCGCTTCGACGACACATTGACGAAAGGGTTGGGTCTTTCCAGGACGCTGGACGGTCAGTATCTCCTCGGTATTCATGCAGCTTGATCCTCCTGTTCGGCAAAGTAGTTCTCAACGAGTCGCAGTTGTTCGACTGCGCTGCTGCTGTGATTGATGGTCTGGCGAAAGGCGGTGCTTCCTTCCTGTCCAGTGCTGTACCAGGCGATATGTTTGCGGGCGATGCGAACCCCGCTGTGCTCGCCGTAGAAGCGGTAGATCGCTTCCAGGTGGTGGCGCAGTAGTGTGCTGATCTGCGCCGGAGTGGGTGGGGGGAGGAGGGTGCCGTGTTCTAGGTAGTGGTGGATGTGGGGAAAGATCCAGGGATTGCCCCGCGCTGCCCGTCCGATCATCAGCCCATCGGCCCCGCTTTCGCGCAGTACCTGTTGGGCCTTGTGCGGGCTGTCGATGTCGCCGTTGGCGATGAGCGGAATGGTGACTTGCTCTTTGATCTGGCGCAGGGTGTCGCTCTCGGCGTGGCCGCTGTAGCCGCAGGCGCGGGTACGGCCATGTAGGGTGAGCGCCTGAATGCCCTCGGCCTCGGCAATGCGGGCGAGGCGGGGGGCGTTGCGCTGGCTGGGATCCCAGCCGGTGCGCAGCTTGACGGTAACCGGCAGCGGGACGGCGGCGACGACTGCATGCATGATGCGGGTCGCGAGGGGTTCGTCACGCAGTAGCGCTGCTCCCGCTTCGCGGCGGCAGACTTTGGGAGCGGGACAGCCCATGTTGATGTCGATGAGGGCAGCGCCTTGGTCGGCGTGGTAACGCGCCGCCTCGGCCATCTGGCGGGGATCGGCTCCAACGATCTGCACCGCAATAGGGCCGGGTTCTCCGCCAAAGTCGAGCCGTCGCAGGCTTTTGTTACTGCCCCACAGCGCGGTGTTGGCGGCAACCATCTCTGATACCGCTAATCCCGCTCCCATGCTGCGGCAGAGCTGGCGAAAGGGCAGGTCACTGATTCCCGCCATTGGGGCGAGAATCAGGTTGTTGCTCAGGGATAACGAACCGATCTGCATGGTGGGTATCTGCTCTCCGGGGGGCCTAAGGGCGCTATAGCATAGGCGCAAACCGGGTCTGGGAAAAGAGGGAGATTAGGGAGCGATTCGAGATGCGAGGCGCGAGGCGCTAGGTTCGAGGGGCGAGACGCTAGGTTCGAGGTGCGAGACGCGAGACGCGAGACGCGAGGTGCGAGGGGCGAGGCGCGAGGTGCGAGGCGCGAGGTGCGAGGCGCGAGACGCTAGGTTCGGCTCGGTCTGGTGCGGTTCGCATCTCGAATCTCGCACCTCGAATCTCGGGCCTCGGGCCTCGCACCTCGAATCTCGCACCT
>SLIM01000245.1 GCA_007135625.1 Gammaproteobacteria bacterium | reverse complement strand
TAGGTTCTAGGTTCTAGGCTCTAGGTTCTAGGCTCTAGGTTCTAGGTGCTAGGCCCTAGGTGCTAGGCTCTAGGCTCTAGGTACCTATAAGGGGTAGGGGAGGGCGAAAGCCCCTTCCTACCCCCTATAGGTATCCTCGAACCTCGCTCCTCGCTCCTCGAACCTCGCTCCTCGCTCCTCGAACCTCGCTCCTCGAACCTCGCTCCTCGCTCCTCGAATCTCGAACCTCCCCCCCTACTCCGAGAAAAACTTTTTGAGTCGGTCGAGCCAGTTGCTGGATTGGGGGCTGTGGTGTTCTCCGCCGTTTAGCTCCTCCTCGAACTGCCGGAGGATCTCTTTTTGCCGCTCGGTCAGTTTGACCGGGGTTTCGATTACCACGCGACAGAGCAGGTCGCCAACCGGGCCGCCGCGTACCGGCTGCACCCCTTTTCCGCGCAGGCGAAAGAGTTTGCCGGTTTGGGTTCCCTCTGGAATCTTCAGCTTCAGCTTGCCATCGACCAGGGTTGGCACCTCCAGCTCGCCGCCGAGGGCAGCGGTGACGAAACTAATGGGGACTTCACAATAGAGATTGTTCTCCTGACGGCTGAAGATCGGATGCTCCTGCACCACCACCTGGACATAGAGATCCCCTGCCGGTCCACCCTGCTCACCCGCCTCACCTTCGCCGCTGAGGCGGATGCGATCCCCGCTATCGACCCCTGGCGGAATCTTGACCGAGAGGGTCTTCTGATCTTCGACACGACCACTGCCATTACAGACATGGCAGGGATCTTTGATGATCGTGCCGCGTCCGCGACAGGTAGGGCAGGTCTGCTGCAGGGAGAAAAAGCCCTGCTGAATACGCACCTTGCCTTGGCCACCGCAAGTACTACAGGTAACCGGTGCGCTCCCCTTCTTCGCGCCACTGCCGCCACAGGCTTTGCAACTGATGGCGACCGGGATGCGAATCTGCTTGGAGACCCCCGAAACCGCCTCCTCCAGGGTCAATCCCAAATCGTAGCGCAGGTCGGCTCCACGCTGGACTCGCTGACCGCCGCGCCCGCCAAAGATATCGCCGAAGACCTCGCCGAAGATGTCGGAGAAGCCGCCAGGCCCATCACCGAAGTCCCCCGGATTGCCGGTCATGTTAGGATCGACCCCGGCGTGACCAAACTGGTCGTAGGCGGAGCGTTTACGCGGATCGGAGAGGATTTCGTAAGCCTCTTTCGCCTCTTTGAACTTCTGCTCTGTGTCGCCAGCAGCATCGCCGGTGTTGCGATCCGGGTGGTACTTCATCGCTAGCCGACGGTAAGCCTTTTTGAGTTCGGCCTCGCTGGCATTCTTGGCAACTCCCAGAACTTCGTAGTAATCTCGTTTCGACATGGTCGATTCTCTATTCGGTTTTCTTTGCGGTGTAACGCAATCAAGCGGGTGCGACCCAAAGTGATGTTTTGGCCCACATTTCGCACCCCCCGTGCAACACACACTGATTCAAAAGATGTATTTCCTTTATAGCATGACTATAGAAAAACATAATAATTTATTCAGATCAATGGGTTACAAGAAAAAGGTGCGGCAAGTCGGCTTTGGGCAGCACGACACGACTTCGGAAGGAGGTCGTGGGTCGCTCTGGGGGGCGGCAGGTGGCCTGAAGCGCCGCCCTACAAGGCCGGCGCATCGGTTGGTGTCGCACCCCAATCAAGCCCCGCTCTGTTAAAAAGTGAAGCTCTGTATTGGGGTGTCGGCACTACGGGTCGGCACCCGACACCCCGCTATGTAGCCTCGCCGGGATCTCTACCGGCAGACAAGGGGATTACTTATTGTCGCCTTTCACCTCTTCAAACTCGGCATCAACGACATCATCACCCTTGTTACCTGCGCTGGCTCCGCCACCACCGGCGGCTCCGGCTCCGCCGCTGGCCCCAGCCCCCGCTCCACCCGGATTAGCAGCGCTGTTGGCGTAGATCCGCTCCATCATTTTGGAGGAGGCATCGGTAAGGGCGGTGGTCTTCGCCTCGATGGCAGCCTTGTCGCCGCCCCTCATGGTCTCCTCCAGCTCCTGGATCGCCTGTTCAATGCGCTCCTTTTCACCCGCCTCCAGCTTCTCTTCGCCGAGATCTTTGAGGGACTTGCGAACCGCATGAACCATCGCATCGGCCTGATTACGCGCCCCTACCAACTCCTGGAAGCGCTTATCTTCATCGGCATGGGCCTCGGCATCCTTCACCATGCGGTCGACCTCTTCGTCGCTCAGGCCGGAGCTGGCCTTAATCACAATCGACTGCTGCTTGCCGGTGGCCTTATCTTTAGCGGAGACATTGAGAATACCGTTAGCATCAATATCAAAGCTTACCTCAATCTGCGGCATTCCACGAGGAGCTGGCGGGATATCCTGCAGATCGAAGCGGCCTAGTGATTTATTGGCACCCGCCTGCTCCCGCTCGCCCTGGAGGACATGCACGGTAACGGCAGTCTGGTTGTCATCAGCGGTGGAGAAGACCTGGCTAGCCTGGGTGGGGATGGTGGTGTTCTTCTCAATCAGCTTGGTCATCACCCCGCCGAGGGTCTCAATGCCGAGCGAGAGGGGGGTGACATCGAGCAGCAGCACATCCTTCACCTGGCCACCGAGTACCCCGCCCTGAATCGCTGCGCCAATGGCGACCGCCTCATCGGGGTTGACATCCTTGCGCGGGGCCTTGCCGAAGAACTCGGCGACCGCCTCCTGGACCTTGGGCATCCGGGTCTGGCCGCCGACCAAAATCACCTCATCAATATCGGAAGCGGCTAGCCCGGCATCATTCAGCGCGGTACGGCAGGGGGCGATGGTGCGGGTCACCAGATCCTCAACCAGCGACTCCAGCTTGGAACGGCTGAGGCGGATGTTGAGATGTTTAGGGCCGTTCTGGTCGGCGGTGATGTAGGGGAGGTTGATGTCGGTCTGCTGCGAGCTGGAGAGTTCGACCTTGGCCTTTTCAGCAGACTCCTTCAGGCGCTGGAGTGCCAGGGGATCGTTGCGCAGGTCGAAGCCCTGCTCTTTTTTGAACTCCTCGACCAGGAAGTCGATAATGCGCATATCGAAATCTTCCCCACCCAGAAAGGTGTCGCCGTTGGTGGAGAGGACCTCGAACTGGTGCTCGCCATCCACTTCAGCGATTTCGATGATGGAGATGTCGAAGGTGCCGCCGCCGAGGTCATAGACCGCTAGCTTCTGGTCGCCGCGCTTTTTGTCCATTCCGTAGGCGAGGGCGGCTGCGGTCGGCTCATTAATGATGCGCTTAACGTCGAGTCCGGCGATGCGTCCGGCATCCTTGGTCGCCTGGCGCTGGGAGTCGTTGAAGTAGGCGGGGACGGTGATGACCGCCTCTTTTACCTCTTCGCCCAAGTAGTCCTCGGCGGTTTTTTTCATCTTTTGCAGAGTTTTCGCCGAGATCTCGGGGGCCGCCATCTTCTTGCCGTTGACCTCAACCCAGGCATCGCCGTTGTCGGCCTTAACGATGGCGTATGGAACCATCTTGACATCGCGCTGCACTACCTCATCCTCGAAGCGGCGACCGATGAGGCGCTTAATCGCATAGAGGGTGTTCTTCGGGTTGGTCACCGCTTGGCGTTTGGCCGACTGCCCGACCAAAACTTCGTTATCATTGGTGTAAGCAATGACTGAGGGGGTGGTACGATCCCCTTCGCTATTTTCAATCACCCGTACCTTGTCGCCTTCCATGATTGCGACGCAAGAGTTGGTGGTGCCGAGGTCAATACCAATGATCTTTCCCATTTTTATCTCCGTAGTATGATTCTGTAGGTAAACCTTTACTGGCGCGGTTACCGCTCGTTACCTTGCGGTGCTGTAGACCCCGCGCCGTGTTGCTTCCCCCAAGATGGGGAGGAGCTTGGTCTTTTCAATAGGCTCTCCGCTAACCGGGGAGCCTGATCGGAAGCACCTTAACTGCCCGAGCCTTGCGAGACCATGACCAGTGCCGGGCGCACCAAGCGGCCATTGAGGGTACACCCCTTCTGCACCACGGTGACTACGCTGTTGGTCGGTAGCTCGGGGTGTGAGACCATTGACATCGCCTGGTGAAACTCTGGATTAAACGGTTCGCCCTCGGGATCAAGGCGAAGCACCTGAAACTTCTCCATGGTGTTATTGAAGATCTTGAGGGTTAGCTCCATCCCTTCGCGAATCTTGGCAAGGTCAGCCCCCTCATCAGCCGCCGCCGCTAGCCCTAGCTCCAGGCTGTCCCATACCTGTAGTAGCTCCCGCACGAAGTTGTCCAGGGCGTATTTGTGGGCATTCTCCAGCTCGCGCTGCTGCCGCCGCTGCAAGTTCTCCAGCTCCGCCCGCGCCCGCAATAGCGCCTCGTGCTGCTGCTGGACTTGCTCCTGCGAGGCCTCTAGGGCACGCTGCAGCTCTTCGTGCGGCGACTCCGACGGGTTCGCATCCGCTGCCGACGGCTCTGCGGCGTACGCCGGATGCTCCTCCGGCGCGGGCGACTCCTCCGCTTGCGGTTGGCCCTGTGGCTCTGCCTCTCTCTCTTGCACCATAATGTACTCTCTCCCAAAACAGTTTGTGTCATGAAGGTGGAGCGGGTCACTCCCGTTTCAAGGCCGCGCTTAAAAGTTTAGCGGTAATATCGACGATGGGAATAACCCGGTCGTAGGCCATGCGGGTCGGCCCGATCACCCCCAACACCCCAACCACTTGGTCGCCACAGGTATAGGGGGCAGTGACTAGGCTACACTCGTTAAACGGTTTGTAGCCCGATTCGTTGCCGATGAAGATCTGCACCCCGTCGGCGTGCATAGAGGCATCCAGAAGGTGCAAGATCTCCCGCTTTTCGGTAAAAGCATCAAACAGTTGACGTAGCCGCTGCATATCGGACAGCTCATTGAAGTCCATCAAGTTGGTCTGCCCGCTGATGACGTAGTCGCCCTCCCCCCCCTCATCCTCTTGCTGGAACGCCTGTTCGGCGATGCTAATCGCCTCGGCCATGAGACGATCCATCCGCTCGCGCGTCTCGCGCAGCTCGGTGAGCAGTCGGGTACGAATATCGTGCAGCGCCTGACCGCAGTAGCTCTGGTTCAGAAAGTTGGCGACCTGTTCCAGCTCAGCGCGTGAGTAGTTGCGCTGGGGGGTGATGATGCGGTTGAGGATCTCATCCTTGCCGGTAACCATGATCACCAAAATACGACTCTCCGAGAGCGGGAGAAACTCGACCCGCTGCAAGCGTACCTGCTCACGGCGCGGAACCATCACCAGTCCGGCCATGTGGGTGAAGCGCGAGAGTACCCGCGAGGCGCTCTCCAACAGGTGCGGGTCGTCCGATTCCACCTCCAGCTCATGACGCAGTCGGTCGAGGTCGTCGCGCTCAATCGGGCGTAGGGAGAGCAGGGAATCGACAAAGAGACGGTAGCCGGTAACCGTCGGCACCCGTCCGGCGGAGGTGTGGGGGGAGATAATCAGCCCCCACTCCTCCAGGTCGGACATCACATTGCGGATCGTCGCCGGACTCAGATCGCTCCCCGCATCCCGCGCCAGGGTTCGCGAGCCGACCGGGGTACCATCCCGAATATAGCGTTCGATCAATACTTTGAGGAAGTGCTGGGCACGCTCACCCAGCATCCCATCCGCAGGAATCTTGCTCACCACAACATCTGACCACCTTGATTTGGATCGTGCCACGCCGCTGCATGAAGGATTAGCACTCATCAGCGAGGAGTGCTAGCAAAGTATTGGGGCAAAGGTGGAGGGTGTCAAGGGGGACGGAGAGATCGCGGCAACGCAAAGCGCTGTTTTGGGCAGTACGGCATCACTTCTCGTTGTCCTAAAAGCGCTGTTTTGGGCAGTACGACATCACTTCTCGTTGTCCTAAAAGCGCTGTTTTGGGCAGTACAGCATCACTTCTCGTTGTCCTACTCGTTGTCGCACCCGTTGTCGTGACGACAATACCGCAAACCCTACAACCAGCAAAATCCAAGGAATACACTTTTTACATGCAAAACTTCGCCGATACAGATAAAATCTCCCCCTTTGAGGTGACGACTGGGAGGTTGCGCAGTGAAGGAGTTCTCTCACTCGATTCGAGTCTATTACGAAGACACTGATGCCATCGGTGTTTTATACCATGCCAACCACATTAAATTTCTCGAACGAGCGCGGACGGAGTGGCTCCGCGCCCTGGGATTTGAGCAGGACCAATTGAGTACAGACCATAACATACTGTTTGTTGTCTCCCGCCTGGAGGTAGAGTTCAAGGCACCACCCGCCCGTTTCAATCAGTTGTTACGGGTCACGGTGGCGCTAGAGACGGTGCGCCGGGTCACGCTGGAGCTGCGGCAGCGTATTCTGATCGCAGAGGGGGAGAGCCTCTGCTGCGATGCCCGAGTACGCATCGCCTGTGTCAGTGCCGACCGACTGCGCCCTACCCCGCTCCCGAGGGCGGTGGCGGCAGCCCTTGAGGCGACACAAGGAGGGGCCGACTAATGGACAACACAACCCTCTCTTATATGGAATTGGTACTCATGGCCAGCCTGCCGGTGCAACTGGTGATGCTGATCTTGGTGCTGGCCTCGGTAACTTCGCTGGCGATGATTCTGGAACGCCGTGCGGTGCTGCGTCGTGCCAAGGCCCAGGCGACCCGTTTTGAGGCGCTCTTCTGGGGCGGCGAACTCAGTCTGGGGGATCTCTACCGCAGCCTGAACACCTCCAAGGAGAGCCGTGATCTCGGTGGCACCGCAAACATCTTTATGGCAGGCTTTCGTGAGTTTGCCCGTCTCAAGAAGGATCCCGCGATTGAGCCGCGCAGCGTGGTCGAGGCGGCGCACCGCTCGATGCAGGTGACCCTAAGCCGTGAGTTGGACGCGCTGGAGAACCACCTTTCGTTCCTCGCCACCGTCGGCTCCACCAGCCCTTATATCGGGCTATTCGGCACTGTTTGGGGCATTATGACCAGCTTTCAGGCACTCACCGGAGTCAAGCAGGCGACCCTGGCGATGGTTGCCCCCGGCATCGCCGAGGCGCTAATCGCTACCGCCATGGGGCTGGTCGCTGCCATTCCGGCGGTGATCGCCTACAATCACTTCTCCAATGATGTCGAACGCCTCTCCAACCGCTATGAGGACTTTTTGGACGAATTTACCACCATTTTACAGCGCCATGCCCACATCTGAGTTACCCTTTACCCTCCAGCGTACCGCGTCGCAGCAGCGCGGCAGGCGACATCGCACGAGGGAGATCCGATGAGGCGTCGTCACCTGAAGCGTCTACGCCCGATGAGCCAGATTAACGTGGTACCCTATATTGACGTAATGCTGGTACTGCTGATTATCTTTATGGTGACCGCCCCGCTGCTAACCCTAGGGGTCAATGTCGAGCTGCCACAGGCGAATGCCGAGGCGATGGATGAGGCGGGAGAGGAGCCGCTAGTGGTCTCGGTAACCCGTGACGGAGAGTTCTACCTAAGCGTCGGTGAAAACCCCGATCAACCGTTGAGTAGTGACGAGCTGCTGGAAAGAATTATCACGGTACTACGCCAACAGCCGCAGACCCCGGTGATGGTGCAAGGAGATCGCAACGTCTCCTACGGGCGCGTGATGGAGGCGATGGTACTGATTCAGCAGGGGGGTGCCCCCAATGTCGGACTAATCACCGATCCAGCCGAAGGGTAACTCGCCATGTTTGACTTTATCCGACGCGCACCAGGGGCGATCACCGTTTCGCTACTCATCCACTTAGGGGTTATCGGGCTACTCCTCTCCGTCCCCGGTCTCTACCCTGCGCCGCCTGAAGAGCCGGAGAAGCCGCCGCTGATCCAGGCCCAGGTGATCGACCTCTCGGCACTGCGCCAACAGGAGGACGAGGAGAGCGAGCGCAAGCAGCAGCAGGAGGCCGAGCGCAAAGCCGAGGAGGAGCGCAAGCAGCAGCAGGAGGCCGAGCGCAAGGCCGAGGAGGAGCGCAAGCAGCAGCAGGAGGCCGAGCGCAAGGCCGAGGAGGAGCGCAAGCGCAAGCAGGAGGCCGAGCGCAAGGCCGAGGAGGAGCGCAAGCAGCAGCAGGAGGCCGAGCGCAAAGCGGAGGAGGAGCGCAAGCAGCAGCAGGAGGCCGAGCGCAAGGCCGAGGAGGAGCGCCAGCAGCGGGAAGAGGATCTGCGGCAACGGCGGGCCGAGGAGCTAGAGCGCGAGATGCTGCTTTTGGAGCAGCAGCGGCAGCAGCGCGAGGCCGACGAGCGAGAGCGGCAGCGGCAGTTAGAGGAGGAACATCTGCGCGAGCTTCAGCATCAAAAGAGGCTGGAACAGCAGCAGCAGGTCGTGGTCTCCGACTACTCGGAGCAGATCCAAGGGGTTGTGCGCCGTAACTTCCTCTGCGCCGTAGACGGCATAGGCCGCCCCTCGGTGGTCGAAGTCCGCCTCAGCCCTGGAGGGCATGTGATCAGCCAGCGCACTCTACGCAGCAGCGGCAACAGCGCCCTCGACCGCTGCCGCGAGGCCGCTGTGGCCAAGGCGGGGAGTCTCCCGATACCCAATGATGACGCAATCTTCAACCGTTACTTTAGAGTTTTTTACCTGGAGTTTGATGGTAGCGAGTAGTCTGTGCAGGTACATCCGCCATACCGCAGAACCCCATAACCGACTCTCCGCACCTTGCCCTTATAACCCACTGACCCGAATAGATTATGATGTTTTTCTATAGTCACACTAAAAGGAAAACCATTTCTTGAGTCAGCGTGTTGCACGGAGGATGCGGAATGTAGGCCATAAATACCTTGACCGCTGATCAATGATCATTGATCATTGACCACTAATTATGGATCACCAATATGGATCACCAACAGGAGACGAGTATTATCATGAGAATATTGTGGCTTCTGCTTATGGTTGGCGTGTGGAGCGCCCCGTTGTCAGCCTCTTCCGTTCACACCATCCGCATCACCACCGAGGCGAGTCAGCACGGTCTGCCGATTGCCATTGTTCCCTTTACATGGGAGGTTCCAGGACGCAGCCCACCGGAGGATGTTGCGGCGGTCGTGCGCAACAACCTAGAGCGTAGCGGCAGGTTCAAGGCGATGCCCCCCGGCGACATGCTCGCCCGTCCGCGCAGTGCCGAGGAGGTCAACTTTGCTGACTGGCGGATTCTTAACATGGAAAACTTAGTGGTAGGACGCATCGAGGCGGGAGGCAGTGACGAGTTCCAGGTCACCTTCCAGCTCTTGGATGTCGGCAAGCAGGAGCAGATCACCGGCTACCGCTTCAATACCAACCGCCAGGATCTGCGAGCCACCGCCCACCACATCTCCGACATTATCTTTGAGCGACTGACCGGCGAGCGCGGGGCTTTCTCCACCCGCATCGCCTACATCACCTCGCTCAACGAAGGTACCTCTAACCACCGCCTCACCCTCACCGTTGCCGATGCCGACGGCCACAACCCGCAGACCATCATTGAATCAAGCGAGCCGCTGATGTCCCCGACCTGGTCGCCCGACGGTCGCCGCCTGGCCTACGTCTCCTTTGAGAACCGCCGTCCCGGCATCTGGATTCAGGAGATCTTCACCGGTCGTCGCACCCAAGTCACCTCCTTTACCGGCATCAACGGAGCGCCCGCCTGGTCGCCCGATGGGCGCCTGCTGGCGATGACCCTCTCCAAAGAGGGCAGCCCCGATATCTTCGTTTTCGACCTGGAGCGCAGCACGCTACGCGCCCTCACCCGGCACTTCGCCATCGACACCGAACCGGCTTGGTCACCCGATGGCAAGCAGATTATCTTCACCTCCGACCGTGGCGGTGGCCCGCAGATCTACCAAATCCCGAGCAGTGGTGGAGAGCCGAAACGGCTAACCTTTGAAGGGCCGTATAACGCCCGCGCCTCCTACTCCCCCGACGGCAGGCTCCTGACCTACGTCACCCGCGTCGGCAGAAATTTTCGCATTGCGGTACAGGATCTGCGCAACAACCAGGTTCGGGTACTCACCGATGGTCGGCTCGACGAGTCCCCCAGTTTCTCCCCAAATGGGAAGATGATTATCTATGCAACTCGCGTGGATGGCAAGGGTGAGCTGGCGGCTGTCTCGACCGATGGCCGAGTCCGCCAACGCTTGGCCCTACAGCGAGGCGATGTGCGCGAACCCGTTTGGTCCCCATACACCAGATAAAAAATAGAGGAATTAACCATGTTATCCACACCGATCCGCTATCTGATGAGTTCATCCCTGGTACTGGGCCTACTCGTCGGCTGCTCCTCCACCCCCCCCTCAACCGGCAGCGGCGCTCCAGTCGCCGCCATGGATGGCTCTCGCCAACCGGGCGCTAGCAGCCACAGTGCATTTGAATATTTTGGTACCCCTGGCACCGGCATCGCCCGCGAAGGGGGGATTCCCGAGGGGGAAGAGTTTGATGATGACTACTACTACTCCCCCTATCAAGACCAGAGCGCCAGCACCACCCCAACCAACGCCCTGGAGGTTCGCACCATCTACTTCGCCTTCGACTCCAGCGAGATTCACGCCGACTTTATCGATATCGTTCGCGCCCACGGCATGGCCCTGGCCTCCAACCCCAACCTGGTCGTCACCGTTGAGGGACACTGCGACGAACGCGGCTCGCGGGAGTACAACATCGGGCTAGGAGAGCGCCGCGCCAATACCGTCAAGCGCATGTTGATGGCGCAGGGGGCGCGTGCACAACAGATCGTCACCATCAGCTACGGCGAAGAGCGTCCGGTAGCTCTCGGTTCCAACGAGCAGGCCTGGGCGCTCAACCGCCGCTCCGAACTGGTCTACTAGCAAACCACAGATCTCAGGAGAACCGCCATGCGAACATCCCTGCGCAACCCCACCCTCCCCCTCCTCCTGGCCCTCGGCCTCGCCAGCGCACTCCCGGCGAGCGCCCAGCAGCAGCAACCGCCGCGCAGCGCACTGGAGCAGCGCATCGAGACCCTGGAGCGTCAGGTGCGCAACCTCACCGACCTGCTGCTGCAAGTCGATGCCCTGACCCGCGAAGTGCAGCAGTTGCGCGGACAGACCGAACTGCAGAGCCACGCCATGGATGCCCTGCGCGACCGCCAGCGCGACCTCTACAGCGACCTCGACCAGCGCCTCACCC
>SLIM01000311.1 GCA_007135625.1 Gammaproteobacteria bacterium | reverse complement strand
GAAGAGTATGAGCAGGCCAAGGCACGCGGAGCCTACATCTACGCCGAGCTGGCCGGTATCGGCCTTAACTCCGATGCCTTTCACATGACCTCCCCCTCACCCGGCGGCGAAGGGGCGCGCGACTGCATGGTACTCGCCCTCAAGGATGGCGGCATCAACCCCGAAGAGGTCAACTACGTCAACGCCCACGGCACCTCCACCCCGGCCGGGGATGTCGCCGAAACCAACGCGGTCAAGGGAGCCTTCGGCGAACACGCCCGCAAGCTGGCGGTGAGTTCCACCAAGTCGATGACCGGCCACATGCTCGGGGCCGCAGGCGGAGCCGAAGCGGTCTTCACCATCCTTGCGGTACGCGATCAGGTCGCTCCCCCGACCATCAACTACCACACCCCTGACCCGGACTGTGACCTCGACTACGTCCCCAATACCGCACGTGAAATGGAGATCAACGTCGCTATCTCCAACTCCTTCGGTTTTGGCGGCACCAACGGCACCCTGGTGTTTCGCCGTCTGCGCGACTGAAGCGGCGGCTGGAGAGGGGTATGCGCAGCAACGGGATCGCAGCAGCGCCGCTCTCCCCCGACGACCGGGGTCTGCACTACGGTGATGGGCTGTTTGAGACCCTCGCCGTGCGCAACGGCCAACCCTGTCTCTGGCGCTACCACCTGGAGCGGCTGCTTCTTGGCTGCCGCCGCCTCGCTATTCCTCCCCCCGCTGCCGCTTGGCTGCGCCGTGAGGCTGCGCAGGAGATCGGCGACAATGCCGTAACCGGTGTGCTAAAAATCCTCTACACCCGAGGCCCCGCGCAGCGCGGCTACGCCCCCCCGGCAAACCCACAACCGACTTGTCTACTGCGCTACACCCCGGCTCCTCCCCCAGCAGAGCAGGCGATTCATGTACGCACCTGCCGCACCCCAATCGGTATCTCCCCGGCACTCGCCGGACTGAAACATCTCAACCGGCTGGAGCAGGTACTCGCCCGCAGCGAGTGGAGCGACCCCAATATCGCCGAGGGGATTATGTGCGACCCCGAGGGCCAAGTGATCGAGGGAACCGCCAGCAACCTGCTGCTCTGGCACGGCACCACCCTCACCACCCCCGATCTCAGCCGTAGCGGGGTTGCCGGTGTGGTGCGGCGACTGCTCCTTGAACAGGCCGCCGCCGAGGGGATCGAGATTGCGATCTGCTCGATCTCTCGCCGTGCGTTGCAGCAAGCCGACGGCCTGCTGCTCAGTAACGCCCTGATCGGCCTGCGCCAAGTCGCTAGCCTCGATGGCCGCCCACTCACCGCCCCTTTTCCCTACCCCGAGCTGCAACAGCGCGTCACTGCACGCACCTTCACCCCGGAGAGCGCATGATCCTTGAACTCTTGCGTAAACGGCAACAGCGCGTCACCGCACGCACCTTACGCATCTTTACCCCGGAGAGCGCATGATCCTTGAACTCTTGCGTAAACGGCAACAGCGCGTCACTGCACGCACCTTACGCATCTTTACCCCGGAGAGCGCATGATCTTTAAACTCCTGCGCATCCTGCTCCTCACCCTGCTCACCGCAGCCGCCTTTTTGACCTTTCAGTTTCTCCACTTCGCCACCCAGCCGCTGCCCCTCCCCAGCGACGGCGCAACGGTCGAGATTCGCCCCGGCAGCGGCCTCACCACCATCGCCAACACCCTTCATCAGCAAGAAATTATCGACGAACCGCTGGCCTTTCGTCTGCTTGCCAAACTGCTTGGCGAAGCGGGACAGCTTCAGGCGGGTGAGTTTTTCATCCCCCCAGAAACAACTCCAATCGCGCTATTGCAGATTCTCACCAGCGGGCGGGTCGTGCAGCACCAACTGACCATCATCGAAGGGTGGAACTTTCGTCAACTGCTCAACGCCCTCGCGGAGCATCCAGCAATCACCCAAACCCTCCCCCCCGAGTGGCGCACGGCACCGTTAGAGGAGATGGGCGATGAGATCCTGGTCGCCCTCAAACTCCCCCCCGGCCACCCGGAGGGGCGCTTCCTCGCCGACACCTACCACTTCCCACGCGGCACCAGCGATGCCGATTTTCTACGCCGCGCCTACCGTGAGATGGAGCGCCTCCTCGCTGCCGAGTGGGAGAAGCGCGACCCCCAAACCCGCTTGCAAAACCCAGAAGAGGCGCTAATCCTCGCCTCGATTATCGAAAAAGAGACTGGACGCGGTGAGGAGCGCACCCGCATCGCCGGCGTTTTTAACCGCCGAATGCAGCGCAATATGCGCCTGCAGACCGACCCCACCGTGATCTACGGCATGGGCGACCGCTACCAGGGCCGCATCCGCCGCGCCGACCTGCAACGCGACACCCCCTACAACACCTATACACGCCATGGCCTCCCCATCACCCCCATCGCCATGCCCGGCCCCGCCGCCATTCGCGCCGCCCTCCACCCCGAACCCGGCAACAGCCTCTACTTCGTCTCCCGAGGCGACGGCAGCCACCACTTCTCCGCCACCCTCGAAGAGCATAACCGAGCCGTAAGGAAGTATATTTTAGGTACGAGGCTCTAGGTGCGAGGTTCTAGGTGCGAGGCTCTAGGTGCGAGGTTCTAGGTGCGAGGTTCTAGGCTCTAGGTGCAAGGCCAGGCTCTGGTCTCGAACCTCGCGCCTCGCACCTCGCACCTCGAATCTCGAATCTCGAATCTCGCCCCTCGAATCTCGAATCTCGAATCTCGAATCTCGAATCTTTAGTCTCCGGCCTGCTATACTCCTTCTTTGGAACAACGAAAGGAGAAGCGTCAATGCGAAGCGATTTAACTGATATTACCCTTGTGGTAGACCGTAGTGG
>SLIM01000236.1 GCA_007135625.1 Gammaproteobacteria bacterium | reverse complement strand
AGGTGCGCCGTAGCCGTAAGGTGCGCCGTAGTAGCCACCGTATGGATGGCCGTAGTAGCGGTCATAGTGGCCGCGACCCCAAGCGTTGCTGCGCCCCGACATATTCATGTTGAAATCGCCGAAGCCATCACCCATCCAGTCATTTCCACCCCCGCCGGGACCACCCCAGCCGGGACCCCACCAAGCGTGAGCAGGTTGCATGGCGAAGGCAGCGACCACAGCAAAGGCGGCAGCAGCAGTTACTTTGGAAAATTTACGCATCGTTTCCTCCTGTTTCGGTGGAGTGTGGTATAACCGTCCAACATGACCTTGCAGGTCACGACGTCCCGGATTCGGGGCGTACTGTGATTATGAACCACTCCTCTCGGTTTGTCGATAGAGTTTGCTTCTGGTATTTTGTAGAGGAGAGAATCGAGCAACGGTTACTCTTGCTCTATGATCCCGTGATGCCCCCCACCACCGGCTACCCAGTTGTTGGCTAACTGAAGCGCGAGGGGATGCTGCCTTACACCCAACGATCTAACCAGGATTTCAATGTCGAAATTTGTATTCATCACCGGCGGGGTAGTCTCCTCGCTTGGAAAGGGGATTGCCGCTGCCTCGCTCGGGGCGCTGCTGGAGTCACGCGGCTTAAAGATCAGCATGATCAAGCTCGACCCCTACATTAACGTCGATCCAGGAACTATGAGTCCGTTTCAGCACGGCGAGGTCTATGTCACCGCCGATGGTGCCGAGACCGACCTCGACCTCGGCCACTACGAGCGCTTCATTCGCGCAGAGATGAGCCGCAACAACAACTTCACCACCGGCCAGATCTACGAAAACGTCATCCGTCGCGAACGGCGCGGGGACTACCTCGGCGGCACGGTGCAGGTGATCCCGCACATCACCAACGAGATCAAAGACAGCATTCGGCGCGGCGCGGGGGATGCCGATGTCGTCCTGGTCGAGATCGGCGGCACCGTCGGGGATATCGAATCGCTGCCGTTTCTGGAGGCGATTCGCCAAATGGGGTGTGAATTGGGACGTGACAGCGCCCTCTTCATGCACCTCACTTTAGTCCCCTATATCGCCACCTCCGGCGAGATTAAGACCAAACCGACCCAACATTCCGTCAAAGAGCTGCGTTCGATCGGTATTCAACCCGACATTCTCCTCTGTCGCGCCCAACAGCCACTGCCCGATGGTGAGCGGCGCAAAATCGCACTCTTTACCAGCGTTCCAGAGCGGGCGGTGATCTCGGCGATTGATGCCGACCATATCTACCGCATCCCGCTGCTGCTGCATGAACAGGAGCTGGATGAGATTGTGGTGCGCCAGTTGCAGCTTAACGCCCCCTCCGCCAATCTGACCGAGTGGTGGCGGGTGGTTGACGGTCTGGAACATACCGATGGAGTCGCCCGCATCGCCATGGTGGGAAAATATACCAATCTTACCGAAGCGTATAAGAGCCTCTCCGAGGCGCTTACCCATGCCGGAATCCAGACCCGAACCAAGGTCATCATCGACTACATTGAGGCGGAGCGGATCGAGCAGGAGGGGACTGCCCTCCTCGCCGGAGTCGATGCGATCCTGGTACCCGGTGGCTTTGGCGAGCGCGGGGTAGAGGGCAAAATCGCCACCGTGCGCTACGCCCGTGAGCAGGGGATCCCCTATCTTGGCATCTGCTTGGGAATGCAAGTCGCAGTCATTGAATTTGCCCGCCACGTCGCCGGGCTGGAGCGGGCGCAAAGCACCGAGTTTGACCGCGACACCCCCCATCCGGTAATTGCCCTGATTACCGAGTGGCAGCGTGAGGATGGCGCGGTAGAGCAGCGTAGCGCGTCGAGCGACCTGGGCGGCACCATGCGCCTCGGAACCCAAGCCTGCCGTTTGGAACCCGACAGCCTGGCGCAGCGGGTCTATGAAGGGGCGGAGGTGATTCGCGAGCGCCACCGCCACCGCTATGAGTTTAACAGCGGCTATCTGGAGCGGCTACGCCAGGCCGGGCTACGCTTCTCCGGCTGGTCGGTCGATCAGAGCCTCGCCGAGATTATTGAGCTGCCCGACCACCCCTGGTTTCTCGCCTGCCAGTTCCACCCCGAATTCACCTCCACCCCGCGTGATGGCCACCCGCTCTTCTCCGGCTTTCTGCGTGCTGCGCGTGAGTGCCGCCGCAAGCGCGAGCAGGAGCAGGTCGCCCAAGGGGAGGGGTTACGATGAAACTTCTTGATTTTATCGTGGGTGAGCAGCAGCCGCTCTTTCTCATTGCCGGCCCCTGCGTGGTGGAGAGTCGCCAGTTGACCATCGATATTGCAGGGGAGATGCAGCAGTTGACCCGCGAACTGGGGATTCCCTACATCTTCAAAGCATCTTTCGACAAGGCCAACCGCTCCTCCCACGCCAGCTATCGCGGTCCCGGCATGGAGCAGGGGCTAGCGATTCTGGGTGAGGTGCGCAGCCAGTTGGGGCTACCCGTACTCACCGATGTGCATGAGGATAGCCCGCTTGACGAAATCGCTAGCGTCGTCGATCTGTTGCAGACCCCCGCCTTTCTCTGCCGGCAGACCAACTTCATTCAGGCGGTGGCCCGTTGCGGCAAGCCGGTCAATATCAAAAAGGGGCAGTTTCTCTCCCCCTGGGATATGCAGCATGTCGCCGCCAAGGCGCTGGCGACCGGGAACCACCAGATTATGCTCTGTGAGCGCGGCGCCTCTTTTGGCTACAATAACCTGGTTTCTGATATGCGCTCTCTCGCCGTGATGCGTGAGACCGGCTGCCCGGTGGTGTTTGATGCTACCCATTCGGTGCAGCTCCCCGGCGGTCAAGGGAGCTGCTCTGGCGGGCAGCGGGAGT
>SLIM01000148.1 GCA_007135625.1 Gammaproteobacteria bacterium | reverse complement strand
GTGATTCTGTTAGTCTGGATCACCCCCAAGTACATTATCCCACTCGCCTTTGATCTGGGTGGGGTAACCACTTCAGAGGTGACGGTGCCGCTGGTGACCGCCCTCGGCATCGGTCTGGCAACCCATATTGAGGGGCGTAATGTACTGATCGACGGCTTTGGGTTAATCGCCTTTGCCTCGATCTTTCCGATTATCACGGTAATGCTCTATGCAATTTTTGTGGAGTATTTTTACAATAGAAAAGAGGAGTTAACAGAATGAAGTTCTCGGTGCTGGTGGCCGTTTTGGCCGATAGCCTGGAGGAGGAGGCGATTCGTATCGCCAAAAAGGAGGGGGCGGGCGGGGTTACCATTCTCAGTGGTCGAGGAATTGGTGCCAAGGAGAAGAAGACCTTTTTCGGCCTGACCTACGAGGGGAGTCAATCCGTTCTGCTGTTTATATTGGAGCGCAAACTCTCGGTGGCGGTGATGAAGGCACTCTCGCAGGAGCTGGATCTAAAAAATAACTCCAGCGGGGTAGTATTTACCATCCCGCTGGAGCATATCACGGGGATCGATACCAGCCAGATTCTGCAATTTGAAGACAGAATTCGAGATGCGCTCTAAGTACGAGTGCGCCGGATGTGATGCGTACACCGCTGCCTGAAGTGTGCAGCGACTAGTGATCAGTGAGAAAGGAAAAAAGATGATTCTCGTCAAAGATATTATGATGAAAAAGGTAATCACCATCTCTCCGTTTGCCACTTTGCGCGAAGCGATGCGTGAAATGAAGCGGCATCAAGTGAAAGCGCTGGTGGTTGAAAAACGTTATGATGCCGATGCTTTTGGGATTCTCACCTACACCAACATCCTGAAGACCATTGTGGCCGAAGAGGGAGATATTGACCTGATCAATGTCTATGATGTCTGCGCAAAACCGGCGATGGTGATCTCCAAGGAACTGGAGATCAAACACGCCGCGCGCTTAATGGTGAACACCGGTCTGCGTCGCCTATTGGTCACCTACACCAATGAGCTGGAGGGGATTATCACACTGGATGATATCGTTGGATCGATCCTCGACATGACGGAGTGAGATCGCGCTGAGGAGGGGCTAGATTGCTGCGGCCTGCTCGGCGGCGTTGCCGGTGTAGCTTGCCGGTGTGAGCTGGCGGAGCTGTTCCCGCGCCTCGGGGGGGATCTCCAGGGTATCGATAAAGGCCTGTAACTGGGCCTGGGTGATGCGCTGGCCACGGGTCAGGGCCTTCAGTTTTTCGTAGGGCTGTTCGACCCCGTAGCGGCGCATCACGGTCTGCATCGGCTCTGCGAGTACCTCCCAGTTGGCCTCTAGTTCGCGATTGAGGTTATGCGGGTCGGCCTCCAGCTTGCTCAGGCCACGGCTTAGCGAGTGCAGGGCGATGGTGGTGTGGGCAAATCCAACTCCAAGGTTGCGCAGTACCGTAGAGTCGGTGAGGTCGCGTTGCAGCCGTGAGAGCGGGAGTTTGCGCGAGAGGTGGTCGAGCAGAGCGTTAGCGATGCCGAGGTTGCCTTCAGCATTTTCAAAATCAATTGGGTTGACTTTGTGGGGCATGGTGGAGGAGCCGACTTCGCCAGCAATGCTCTTTTGCCGAAAGTGGCCAGCGGAGATGTAGCTCCAGAGATCCCGACAGAGGTCGAGGAGGATGGTGTTGCAGCGGGCGACGGCATCGAACAGCTCGGCGATGTAGTCATGGGGTTCGATTTGGGTGGTGTAGGGGTTCCAGCTCAACCCCAGCGACTCCACAAAATGGCGGGCGAAAGTCGGCCAGTCGATCTCCGGGTAGGCGCTGAGGTGGGCGTTGTAGTTGCCGACCGCGCCGTTGATCTTGCCCAGTAGCTCGACTCCGGCGATCTGGTCGCGCTGTCGGCGCAGGCGGTGGACGACGTTGGCCAGCTCCTTGCCCAAGGTGGTGGGGGAGGCGGGTTGGCCGTGGGTGCGGGCCAGCAGCGGCAGTTCGGCGTGTAGATGGGCGAGGTGGCGAAGGGTGGCGATGACCTCATCGAGCAGCGGTAGCAGCACCTGACCGCGCCCTTCGCGCAGCATGAGAGCGTGGGCGAGATTGTTAATATCTTCGGAGGTGCAGGCGAAGTGGATAAACTCGCTAATCGCCGCCAGCTCTTGGTTACCGGCGACCCGCTCTTTGAGCAGATACTCAATGGCTTTGACATCGTGGTTAGTGGTGCGCTCGATGTTTTTGACCCGTCGGGCATCCTCCTCGCTAAACTGCTCGACCAGGTTGTTCAATAGGTTGTTGGCATGGCCGCTAAGTGGCGGTACTTCGCTGATCTGCGGCGCGGCGGCGAGTGCCTGTAGCCAGCGTACCTCAATCAGTACCCGATGACGAATCAGGCCAAACTCGCTGAAAATTGGGCGCAGCGCCTCGCTCTTTGCGGCGTAGCGGCCATCAAGCGGGGAGACGGCGGTGAGGGGGGAAAGCTCCATAGAGACTCCTTTGGTGTAGCCGGGAATAGTCGGCAGAAGAGGGAAAACAGAAGGGGGAGGTGCGACGAAAAGTGCCGTGGTGCGCGGTGTGGTGCGCAGTGATACTCTCCCTTTCAGGCCTGTAGCAGGCTGGGTGGCGGATGAACGCCGGGCGAAATGGCGATTGTAGCGAAAAATGGGGAGGGGGAGGAGAGACGCTAACATTCTGGATCACCTGCGCGCTCCCTATCGCTCCGTGCGTAAACTCCCCCCTTCCCATGGAACCTTCTTTGCGTACTGATCCAATGAGGCAAGAAAGCGGCGACCGCAGCCACGTAGTCCGATCTGGTCGCGTTCAAGACGTTGTACCTGAAGTCCGTAGAGGAGGTGGTTGGCCAGCGC
>SLIM01000350.1 GCA_007135625.1 Gammaproteobacteria bacterium | reverse complement strand
GCGAAGATAACGATCTTCTTGCGGGTATTTTTCCCTTGTTACCAAGTTCTGCTTGGTGAGTGAGGGTGGCGTAGAGAGTGAGAGTGGTGTAGAGCCTGCGTGGTTTATATTTGATCTATGGGATTGTAAGCCCTCTTTTGGACTCCTGATCGGTCGTTCGGCCAGGGCAACCGAGTCCACGGCAAGCAGAGCTTGCCGGGTAAGCGTTCCCAAGCAGAACTTGGGAACAAGGTAAACCTAAAACCTAGAACCTAGAGCCTAGAACCTAGAGCCTAGAACCTAGAGCCTAGAACCTAGAGCCTAGAACCTAGAACCTAGAGCCTCGAACCTAGAGCCTAGAACCTAGAACCTAGAACCTAGAGCCTCGAACCTAGAGCCTCGAACCTAAAAAAACTACATCTTAACCATAATTTGATCAATCAGGCCGACCACCTCGCCCGATAGTCGCACAACTTCCTGATAGCGCCGCTCCGCTTCTTCCAGGTTGCCGGAGCTTTTGGCATCTACCGCCGCACGAATTGAGGCGTGTAGTTCGGAGTGGCTGCGTTCAATGCGGTTCATCTCCGGGAGGTGTCCCATCTCAACCAAGCCCTTGCTATAGAGCCACTTGCCAAACTCGCAGTCACGCTCTGAACTCACCTCGGCGGTACTCATCTGCTCCAGCCCATCGAGATAGGAGCGTACCCGAAACTTCCACTGTTGGTGAGCAAGTTTTGCCATTGAAAAGTCTAATGCCATCATAACGAAATTCTCCTTCCTGTTGGTGCCACGTTAAGGCAGAGCCTATCTTTTCCAGAGAGGGGGCGGGTATTGCCCCAAGAAAGGATATTCTATGCTCCATCTGCCCCCCATTCTAGTCTGGCGTAGTCGATTCTGTATTGCGGTAACGCAAGGATCGTGATGATCGTCAACTTTTCTGCCTTGGTGCCTTTCTACCTTGCTGCCTTACTGTCTTACTGTCTTACTGTTGTGCTGCCTTACTACCTTGCTACCTTTCCGCCTTGCTTCTTTGCCGCCTTACTGCCTTGCTGGAATGCAACCCAAACCCTCCCCCCACGGGGAGAGCGATCCTTCGGTAAAAAAGATGGAGAATTTTCTGCAAGTAATTGGCCGTATTCTGATATGCTGGTAGGCAGATCGTTGCAACTGGGTTCAATCTTTCTTGACTCTTCGTGTTGTTGTCTGGTGTCGCCAAGATAGTGTTTCGCCGTCTCGGGTTGCTGAGAAAGGGGGAGGGGTCTGCTGTTGCGATCAGGTGATTTTTTATACTTGAATATAAGGGGTGAATAGAATGTTGGGCCTTATTCAGTCTCTGATACAGCAGCGAGATGGTGGCAAGAGTTCACAGCAGGGGGAGCTTGCCGGTGAGCTGGGCAGTGGTTACGATCCACTTCTTGTTGAGAGTTTATGCGATGAACACCAGCAGATTCTGCTCTGCTGTCAGCAATTGGAGCTAGTGGTTGCCAAAGGCAAGGATGCCTCGATTCGTAAGCAGTTGCGGCGTTTGGATGATCAGGTGCGTAGCCACCGCATGCGTGAGGATGTGGCGCTACTCCTCTTTATGGAGCATCATCTGGAGGAGGATACGCGACTGGCGCAGCGGCTGCGGCAGGGTCGGCGCGAGCGTGAGCAGTGGCGCAAGCAGGTGATGGCCTTCTTTGATAAGTACCACGGGCTGCGTTTGGTTGGCCCGGTGGTGGAGGATCTGCGGGTTGATCTGGCCACGATGGGCGCGGCGCTAGTGGCGATGATGGAGCAGGAGGAGGAAGAGCTGTTTCCGCTCTACCTGCAATTTAAGGGGTTTGTGTAGGGCAGCGGTGTCATCGCGGTGATCCTAGCCACTGTTTCTTGCTGCCTGCGTTTCTGCCAAGTGCGGCGACCGCCCCTGCTGCGTTGGGGTGGCGGGCGGTCGCGGCGTTAACCTCTTAGGGGCTGGTTAGATCAGAGTCCTTCCAGGTACTTGGAGATGGCATCAATCTCCTCATCGGTCAGGGTGGCGACCATCGGTTTCATCGCAGCGGAGAGGCCGTTGGTGCGCTTGCCGTCACGAATGTCTTTGGTCTGGGCGGAGGCGTAGGCGGCGTTCTGTCCTCCCAGCTTGGGGTAGATCGGCATGATCGGGGTGTTGCCGTCAGCGCCGTGGCAGGTGTTGCACAGCTTTTGGGTGTAGAGCGCTTCGCCGTCAAGAGCGGCGGCGGTACCGGCGAGGCCGGTGGAGAGCAGGGCGGCTGCGGCAATCGCAATAGCTTTGGACTTCATTGGAGTTATCTCCTCATCATCACAGGTTGATTGGACACCTTCAGCGGTACCGCTGAAAGCGGGTAGGGACAAGTTACCGGGTATCATGATACCGTAAAGTAAGCGGGTCGCCCAATGAAAAAAGTCAAGGAAAGGGAAAAAAACGATCCTTTTTAACAACTTTTTTTCTGCCATTTTTGTCGAACTTGCTCTGTGACGGATAAGGTGAGATACTCACTCGGTTGGGCCTTTTGGCCTAGCTAAATCTTTTACAAAGTTTGTTCGATGAGTCTGTTGAGGAGTGTGATGTGCGCTTGGAAGATGAGATTGTAAAGCTGTTTGATCAGTGGAATGATGCGCTGGAAACGGGGGATCCCGATGCGGTGGTGAAGCTTTATGCCGAGCGGGCGATTTTGGAGCCGACCGTCTCGAACCGGGTGCGCCATAACCGCGAAGAGATTCGCGATTACTTTGTCCACTTTTTGGCCAGGGGGCCGAGTGGCAAGATCGATGAGTCCAATGTCCGGATCTACGGCGGGCTTGCGATTAACTCCGGCTGCTACACCTTTCGCTTCAAAAACGGCTCGGTAGAGCAGGCTTGCGCCCGTTTTACTTTTGTCTATCAGTGGATTGATGGAGAGTGGCTGATTGTCGAACACCACTCTTCTTTGATGCCAGAGGGGGCAGAATAAATGCACTCAATTGCTGTAGTTTTACACCTGTTAGGAACCGTCGTCTGGGTCGGCGGGATGTTTTTTGCCCATGTGGCGCTGCGTCCCGCCGCCCAGGAGCTGCTAGAGCCGGCCCAGCGGCTGCCGCTGCTGAAGCGGGTGCTGGATCGCTTCTTCCTGTGGGTGTGGGTCGCGATGCTGGTTACCCTGGCTAGCGGATACTATATGTTCTTCGCGACGTATGGCGGCAAGCCGCTGGTCTATGTGCATATTATGTCGCTGCTCGGGCTAATTATGGCGGCGATCTTTCTGTTGATCTGGTTCCTTCCCTACCGCAAAATGGGGAAGGCGCTGCAAGCGGGGGATATCGCCAACGCGGCGATTCAGATGGGGACGATTCGCTTGCTGATTTTGGTTAATCTTGCCCTGGGGCTGTTTGAGGTGGTGCTAGGCGGTGCCGGTATCGCGCTCAGTGCCATGATGGTGAAGGGGTGAGCGAGTGGCGGCGGTGCCTTTCCACTGTGCCATCTCACCCCCAGCGCGATAAAACCATAGATGTTTAGACCCTATCCCCTCTTTATCGGCCTGCGCTATACCCGCGCCAAGCGTCGCAACCACTTTATCTCCTTTATCTCGGCCAGTTCCATGGTGGGGGTGATGTTGGGGGTGATGGCGCTGATTGTGGTGCTTTCGGTGATGAATGGTTTCCACAAAGAGGTGCGCGAACGGATCTTGGGGATGACCTCGCACGCTACCGTGATGGCGGTCGGCGGTCGTATCCACGACTGGCGGGAGGCGATGGCGCTGGCCAGCGAGCACCCCGAGGTGGTGGGGGCCGCCCCCTACATTGAGATGCAGGCGATGCTGACCAACGGTCGCCAGGCCAGTGGTGCGATTTTGCGCGGGGTGCTGCCGGAGATGGAGGGGGCGGTCTCTACGGTGGGCGAGCATATCGCGCAGGGGGATCTCTCGCTGCTGCGAGAGGGGGAGTTTAGTATTCTGCTAGGGCGTGAGTTGGCCGCGCTGTTGGGAGTGGCGGTGGGGGAGCCGGTGACGCTGGTGACTCCGGAGATGGATCTCACTCCGATGGGGGCTACTCCGAGGATGCGCCGTTTTCACTTGGTAGGTACCTTTGAGGTCGGCATGGGGGAGTATGATCGGGGGATGGGTTTCGTCCATCAGGCCGATGCCGCACGGCTGTTGCGGATGGGCGATGCGGTCACCGGAGTGCGCCTCAAGTTGCAAGATCTCTACCACGCCCCACGGGTCTCCCATGAGCTTGCACAGCAACTGCCGGGGATCTACTACCCCAGCGACTGGACGCAGCAGCACCGTAACTTTTTTAGCGCACTGCGTACCGAGAAGCGGATGATGGGCTTGATTCTGTTTCTTATTGTCGCCGTCGCTGCCTTTAACATTGTCTCCACTTTGGTTATGGTAGTGACCGATAAGCAGAGTGATATCGCCATTCTGCGCACCTTGGGGGCTTCGCCCCGTGAGATTATGGCAATTTTTATGATTCAGGGGGCGACCCTCGGTGTTCTCGGTACTCTCTTGGGGATGGTTGCCGGGGTGGTGCTGGCGCTCCATCTGGAGGGGCTGGTGAAGGGGATTGAGCAGTTGTTCGGGGTCGATTTTCTGGATCCCAATATCTACTATATCTCCGATCTTCCCTCCGATGTACAGCTCTCCGATGTCACCCTGGTGGCTGGGGTTTCGCTGCTAATTACCCTCTTCGCCACCCTCTACCCGGCCTGGCGGGCGGCCTCTGTTGAGCCTGCCGAGGCGCTGCGCTATGAGTGAGCCGGTACTGCGTTGTCGCGGGTTGACCCGTACCTTTATCGACGGTTCGCTGCATGTTGAGGTGCTGCGCGGTATTGATCTCGATATCGCCCCGGCAGAGCGGGTTGCGATAGTCGGTACTTCAGGGTCGGGCAAGAGTACGCTGCTCCACTGCCTTGGTACTCTGGATCTTCCTACCAGCGGTACGGTCTTGGTGAATGGCGAGGATCCGCTACGCCTGAGCGAGGCGGCACGCGGGCGGCTACGCAATGCCACTCTCGGTTTTATCTACCAGTTCCACCATTTGCTGCCGGAGTTCAGTGCGTTGGAGAATACCGCCATGCCGCTACTGATTTCCGGGCTGTCGGTGCGCCAGGCGCGGCAGCGGGCGAGTGAGATGTTGCAGCAGGTTGGATTGGGGGAGCGGTTGGCGCATAAACCGGCGCAGCTTTCGGGGGGCGAGCGTCAACGCGCCGCCATTGCCCGGGCGCTGGTCACGCGACCGCGCTGCGTCTTGGCCGATGAGCCGACCGGTAACCTGGATCGCCGTACCGCCGAGCAGATCTACTCCCTGATGCTGGAGCTGAATCGGGAGGAGGGAACCAGTTTTATTATCGTCACCCACGACCCCGAACTCGCCCGGCGTATGGATCGGGTTCTGCATCTGGAGGATGGGGTTTTAGGCCCTGCACCTCGAACGTAATTGGATGCTACTCATGCGGCCACTGATAGCGAACCTTGAGATCGTTACAGTGTGATTTTGGCAAGAGGCCTTTGTGCTGGAGCTGTCCGACAACGATACCGGAGGCAATGCCTACCTCTTTGGCAAACTGCTGTATTGCCGCCTTACTGAAATGCATTTTCTTGACAAAAGCAGTAAAAGCCTTTTTGGGTAACAACTCATGCTCGGCGAAGGCATTGGCCTCGTGTTCTTTCTCTTTATCCATGCCGTTAGCACCTTCAATGAAGAGTTCTTTTTTGCCGTGCAAGAGGATGTGGCCGGCCTCGTGGAAGAAAGTGAACCAAAGGTGATCATTGGTCTTGTAGCGTAGACTGAGCTGAATAATAGCCTTATCCTGGCTAACCCAGCGGGTTGCACCGCTCATGCCGGTTTTTGGGAGGCATGGCACAAAAACAACGGCGACACCTGCCGCAGCACAGAGCTGCTGCATTGCAGGAACGAAACATGCGGGATTACTCTCGGAGGTGAGGCTGCGTACTTCATCTAGTGCGGAACGGAATGCCTCTTTTTTGTACGGGGAACACTGAATTTTTGCGGCTTCCAACTCGCCTTTCCTTAGCCATGCAGAGACGGCTTCGGCAAATATCTCATGGTTGTTGTGCTGCCGATAGGCCACCGCGACGTTGGGCCAGATCTCATCCCACTGATCCACGCTGGCAATACCGAAGAAGCGCAGTACTTCATCGAGCTGCTGCTTCTTGTCTTTGTGCTTTAGCAACCAACTCATTTTTGTCATGGCATTGATGGGGATGCGCTTGAGCCAGTCAAGGTGCTTTTCCAACTGCGCTTCTTCTGCCAGGCGTGCCCGGTTCTCCTGATAGAGGGCCTCTAGGTTGAGCCAGTACTCGACAGGCATACCCAGAGCACGCTCCAGCTTGATGGCCGTCTCTGGGGTAATGTTCAGTGTACCTTTGCCTTTAATAATGGAAACGATCTGTTTTTCGGTAATGCCGGTTCGCTTGGATAGCTCGGTTTTGCTCATGTTGCGCAGTTCGAGTTCGTATTCCAGCACCTCGCCGGGAGCTACCGTGTAGTCTGGCGTATATTGGTTCATTACTATGTTATCCATGGGTATCCTCCACGCCGAGAATTTTAATAGCGGTAACGCGATTCCAGTCCAGTCCACCCTCGGGTCTTTCTGGTAGTGGTTCGTTGATAGGCTGAATGATCAGCCGGTAGGGACCGTCCAGATCAAGGCTCAGCTTTCCCTTTTTATTTCCTGTCAGCTCATGACATCGATGAGGCGGGCCGTATGGAGGCGCAAACGCCCCCAATGTGTGGGCTGCTCTGAGTGCGGTCATGACTACCTTGATGCGTTTTGCCCGCTTCTGTCCAAAGGTCTTTAGCAGCTCTTTCTCTTCATTGAACTGCTTGCGAAGTTTCTTGCTGGCAAACTCTATAGCAATCAAGTTTATTTCCCTGACAGGTTAATCCATTTGGTCAGTAATAAAGGATGAGAAGTCCAGCCATTCCCCCCCAAAGTATCCGCATAAATACGATGCTTCTTGGCTCTCCTCTCCTCAGCGCTAGCGCCTCTCTTGCAGATTCAAGCAGTTGCTTGCAGGGGTGAGGTGTGCGGCGGGTGCATGGTTGGTCAGTTCGCACACTCCGCAGCGGCGGCAGGCGCTGGAGCGATAGGCGGGGAGGGGGGTCTGGCTTTCAATCGCTTGGCGCAGCTCGGCTTCAATCTCATGGCGGGGGCGCTGTTGGGTGAGCAGTTGCTCGGTGCTATCGACCATCTGCACCAAAAGATCCTCCATGCCACCGCAGTGCTCGTGGGAGCGAGAGGCCTCGACGAAGGCATTGACGCATTGAGTCAGTTGCTTGTTCTCTTGATCCTGTTGTTGATTGCCGCTTTGATATCGGCCTTTCCAGCGTAGCCGTTTCATAGTATGACCTGCTTTGGTGAATAATATCTGACAGTTATAGCATGACCTGCTTTAGGTGAGTAATATCTGGCAGTTATAGCATGACCTGCTTTGGTGAATAATATCTGACAGTTTAGGTCGGATATTGTCCCAAGTCAAGAGACGAACAGGGCAATTCATCAAGGAGTTTAGAGGGGAATAAAAGCAAATGGCGCTCCCTAGGGGATTCGAACCCCTGTTACCGGCGTGAGAGGCCAGCGTCCTAACCGCTAGACGAAGGGAGCAAGTTGCAGCGGAACGGTGTATTATACGGATCTGCGCTCTCTATGCAACTAGAGATTTCGATCCCAGTGATGATCGCGCTGGAGGGGGCAAGAGGGAGCGTGGTGGTGATGCCGCCGGTTGGGCAGTATAGGTCTGAAAGATCAGCAGCGTACCGTGTCCCACCTCGCGGGTGGAACCACCGCCGCGCTCCTCATCTTCTGGACGCATAGCTAGGAAAGCGGAGTATGTGGAGTCGAGTAAAAAAGTATTTTAAAAAGAGTAATATGCCTGCAAAGGCGTTACCGCAGCGGCTACAGCCGCGTATCCTGAGCCGTTCGGAGCATGTCATTTCGCGTGCCTACATCAATGAGTACGCGCTCAAGGTACTCTATCGACTGCGGGAGCATGGCTATCAGGCCTACCTGGTCGGAGGCGGGGTGCGGGATCTGCTGCTAGGGCGCGAGCCGAAGGATTTTGATGTGGCCACCGACGCAACCCCGGAGCAGGTGCGCCGGGTGTTTCGCAACTGCCGCCTGATCGGTCGCCGTTTTCGGCTGGCTCACATCCACTTTGGCGCGGAGATCATTGAGGTTGCTACCTTTCGTGGTGCCGGGGTTGAGCATGGCGAGGAGGGCGGGCCGGGCGGTGGGATGCTGCTACGGGACAACTGCTACGGGACGATTGAAGAGGATGCGCTGCGGCGCGACTTCACGGTCAACGCCCTCTACTACAACATTGACAACTTCTCGGTGATCGACTACGCCGACGGAGTACGCGACCTGGAGGCGGGACGGCTGCGGCTGCTAGGGGATCCCGAGAGCCGCTTTCGCGAAGACCCGGTGCGTATGCTACGCGCAGTCCGTTTTGCCGCTAAACTGGGGTTTTTTATCGACCCCGAGTGCGAGCAGCAGATCTACCAGCACTCCGCCCTGCTGCATGAGGTACCTCCAGCGCGGCTGTTTGATGAGATACTCAAGCTCTTCATGGGGGGCATGGCGGTCGAGACCTTCGCAAAGATGCGCCACTACCACCTCTTCGGCCACCTCTTTCCCGACACCGAAAAGTGCCTCAGCCGTGAGGAGCAGGGCTTTCCCATCACCTTCGTGGTGCGGGCGCTAGAGAATACCGACCGGCGGATTGAGCAGGGGCTATCGGTCACCCCCTTCTTTCTCTATGCCGCGCTGCTGTGGGAGCCGACCCGGCGGCGCTATGAGGCGCTGCTGGCCGCCGGTGAACCCTCCGAAGTGGCGATGGAGGAGGCCGCCTCCGAGGTGTTGGCGCGACAGATCCAGCGGATCAGCATTCCGCGCCGCTTCTCCCTGCCGCTGCGTGAGATCTGGGCGCTACAGCCCCGCTTCTACCAAAGAAGAGGCAAGCAGCCGGAGCGACTGATCGGCCACCCCCGCTTTCGTGCGGCGTACGATTTTATGCTGCTACGCGCCACTGCCGGGGAGATTGAGTCCGAGCTGGCCGACTGGTGGCGGCAGATGCTGGAGGGGGGAGAACCGCCGCCGGTGTCGCAATCTGCCGCCGAGGAGAGGCCGACCCGTAAAAAGCGCCGCCGTCCGCGTCGTCGCAAACCGGCGAGGGCCTCATGAGTCGACCGCTGGGTGCCTACATCGGGCTTGGCTCGAACCTCAACCACCCCCGGCGACAACTGCGCAGCGCCCTCGCCGCCCTCGCCACGCTGCCCCACAGTCGCGTCCTGGGTAGCTCCCGTCTCTACCGCAGTCCGCCCTTGGGGCCGCCGGGGCAGCCCGACTATCTTAATGGCGTGGCCCTGCTGGAGACCTACCTGCCACCACTCGCGCTACTAGAGCAGTTGCAGCGAATCGAGCAGGAGCACCAGCGGGTGCGGGGAGTACGCTGGGGGGCGCGAACCCTCGATCTGGATCTGCTACTCTATGGTGAGCAGCGGCTACACACCCCGCGTCTCACCTTGCCCCACCCGGCCATTGGTGAGCGTCCCTTTGTGCTGCTGCCGCTGTGTGAACTCGCCGGTAGCGAGCTGCCGATCCCCGGTGTCGGAGCAAGCGGCGCACTCTTGGCAGCACTCGCGAAGCTTCCTCGCGAGGCCCCGAACCACCCGGAGAACTGTATTCCCGATGAAGAAGATCACTCTACAGATACTGACTAACATGAAGCGGGCGGGCGAACGGATCGCGGTGGCGACTTGCTACGATGCCTCCTTCGCCGCTATTTTGGAGGAGTCCGGGGTGGAGGTGCTGCTGGTCGGCGACTCCCTCGGCATGGTTTTTCAAGGGTTGGATAGCACCCTCCCGGTCTCCCTTGATGAGATCATCTACCACACCGCTTGCGTCGCCCGCGGTCGCCACCACGCGCTGCTGGTGAGCGACCTGCCGTTTATGAGCTACGCCACCCCCGAGCGGGCGCTGGAGAGTGCCGGGCGGGTCTTGAAAGAGGGGGGGGCGCAGATGGTGAAGCTCGAAGGGGGGAGTACCCAGCTCGACACCGTCCGCCGTCTCACCGACCACGGCATCCCGGTCTGCGCCCATCTCGGGCTGCTGCCGCAGTCGATTCACAAGGTTGGCGGCTACCGGGTGCAGGGGCGCGATCCTGCTAGCGCGGCGGCGATTCGCGAAGATGCCTTAGCGCTGGAGCAGGCCGGGGCGCAACTGCTGGTGCTGGAGTGCGTACCCGCCAGCTTGGCACGCGAAGTGACCGCATCGCTGACCATCCCGGTGATCGGCATTGGGGCCGGCAGCGGCTGCGATGGCCAGGTGCAGGTTCTCTATGATCTTCTCGGCATCTCCATTGGCAAGGTGCCGAGTTTTGCCCACAACTTTCTGCACGGCTGCGACTCGGTGAGCGAGGCGGTCGCCCGCTACGTCGCGGCGGTCAAAGCGGGTACCTTTCCCAGCAGCGAGCAGAGTTTTTCATAATGCAGGCCGATACCCTTGCGACACTGCGTCGCGCCCTTAGCGACTGGCGGCTGCGCGGGGAGCGGGTGGCCTTGGTGGCGACTATGGGCAACCTCCACGCGGGCCATCTGCAACTGGTGCGTCGGGCGCGTGAACGGAGTGATCGGGTGGTGGTTTCGATTTTCGTCAATCCGTTGCAGTTCGGTGCGGGCGAGGATTATCAGAACTACCCCCGCACCCTGCAGGAGGATGCCCTCGCCTTGCGCCGGGCCGCCGCCGACCTGCTGTTTGTCCCTGCGCTGGAGGAGGTCTACCGTCGCCCCGGAGAGCAGTTGACGCGGATTCAGGTGCCGGGGATCACAACCCAACTGTGTGGAGCCTCTCGCCCCGGTCACTTTGATGGTGTCGCTACTGTGGTTTGTAAGCTGTTCAATATGGTGCAGCCCGACCTTGCGGTATTTGGTGAAAAGGATTACCAGCAACTGTTGGTGATCCGCCGCATGGTCGAAGATCTCAACCTGCCGCTGGAGGTGATCGGGGTACCCACTGTGCGCGAAGCCGACGGCCTCGCCCTTAGCTCGCGTAACGCCTACCTCAGCGTTAGTGAGCGGCGCACCGCTCCCCAGCTCTACCGGGTGCTGCGTGATAGCGTGGAGCAGATTCGTGGCGGCGACCACCGCTTCGAGCGGCTGTGCAGCCTCGCCCGCGCCGAACTGAGCGACCTCGG
>SLIM01000162.1 GCA_007135625.1 Gammaproteobacteria bacterium | reverse complement strand
AGCCTAGGTACATAGGCAGAGGCACAGGCATATATTCCGATTATGAATACTATGCCGCAGACTATTTTGCCTACCAGAGACATGACAATGACACAGATTACTCGGAATATCCATACGATCTCAATGCGTCGTTGAGTTCGCTCATCATTGAATTCAACCCCCTCACTGAGACTGTAACGGACTCTTGGGTAGACTATTACGATAAAGATCTTAAATATGTGGAAAGTATAGTCATAGAGTTAGGGGACGCGATTACCCCCTACTTTCTTGGCTTTGAGCGGAGCGACCCTGATGCGTTCACTCTAATTATTGCGGAACCGACGGCCACCGTAACCATGAAGCCACAATTCTTCTACGCCGAAGGCTATCCTGGGAGCGCCGATTTTCCATGTACGCACTGTGGTGATCTCGACACCTCCAAAGTACAGTTTCATTATATGTTTGAGTCCTTCACGGAGAAAGCCCAATACGAATGGCAATTTACCGACCCTATGCCGATTATCTACGCCATCGCTACCCTGGTCACTCCGAATCAGGGCGGTGGCCTGACCTGTGATCCCAATCCGGTCGAGCATGGCGGCTCGAGCAACTGCACGGCAACCGCCAACATCGGTTACCAGTTCACCACCTGGAGCGGAGACTGCACCGGCACCACCTGCGACCTGGTCGGCGTGGATGCTGCCCGAACCGTTGTTGCTCGGTTTGAAGACGATCCCTCCTTCGGCTTCACCTGTACGCCAGCCCCCGGCCCGGCCACCGTCATGCCGCCAGCCCATCAGGGTAACGTGGTGGTCGAATCGGAAGCTGGCATAGTGACCGATGGCGTGGTGATCGTGCCTAGCGGGGTCAGCGTCGGCTACATGGCGAGCGACTCCATCACCCTCAAGGAGAACTTCCATGCCGAAAACGGCAGCCGCTTTCAGGCGATTATTACCGACATCAACTGCCATACAGAGGAATAACAGTTCCGATAAGAGACCATGATGCCATCGCAGGCGGCACGCCGCATACCCTCCGTCTCCGTCCTCTCTCTTCACTCCTCTGCTATAGCAGGTAACGAGCCGCCCCGCCAATGGATCGATTTTCTGTAAACAGCCTGCTTGACCAGCTACACGTCCATACCCAGTTACGACCTGAACAGCAGGTGTTTACCTTTTTGGCGGATGGCGAACAGGCAGAGGCCTCTCTCACGTTCGCCGAACTCAATCACCGTGCGCGGGAAATCGCCGCCCATATTCAGGCGAAGGCACCGAAGGCACGGCGTGCCTTGCTCATGCATGCCCCAGGATTGGCCTTTGTCACCGCGCTGATCGGCTGTTTTTATGCCGGAATCAGCGCCATCCCCTGTTATCCGCCCACTGCTAAGCCGGGTTCGCGCTCGGGGGAGCGCTTTCGGCGGATCCTGCACGATGCCCGCGCCGAGTTGATTTTGACCGACAGCGGGCAATTTTCCAAAATCTTGCTGCACCATACTGATAATCGCTGCAGGTTGATCGACACCGAGAGCCTCCCCCATGGTGATGAAATCCCGCCATTGGCGGCGACCACTCAACCTGCGGATATCGCCCTTATTCAGTACACCTCCGGTTCTACCGGCAATCCCAAAGGGGTGATATTGCGTCACGCCAATCTCCTGCACAACCTAGAAGCCATTCAAATGCGCTTTGGCTTTACGCCCGATTCGCGCATGGTGAGTTGGTTGCCGCCCTATCACGATATGGGACTGATCGGTTGCATTCTATCCGCGGTCTATAGCGGCTATCCGGTGATTGCGATGGCTCCGCGCCATTTTTTGCAAAAGCCGGTGCGGTGGTTGCAGGCTATCCAGCGTTATCAAGCCGATACCAGTGGTGCGCCAAACTTTGCCTATGAACTCTGCGCAAAACACATTGCTGAGCCAAGCTTGCAGGAGTTGGATCTCTCCTGCTGGTCTTTGGCCTTTTGCGGTGCCGAGCCGGTACGGGCGACAACCATGCGACGCTTTGCCCAGCGCTTTGCCCCGGCAGGATTTCGCGCAACCGCGCTGTTTCCCTGTTACGGCCTGGCCGAGGTGACGCTGATGGCCACGGCAGTCTCGCGGGGTACAGGGGCCAAGGTGCTCACGGTTGACCGCCAGGCTTTGGCGCGGGGAGAGGCGGCACTAGCAAGCCAGAACAGCAGCGACACGCTGGAATTGGTCAGTAGTGGCAGCGCCGGGAGTGGCATTCAGATCCAGATCACCGATCCCGAAACCCGCAGGCCCTGTGCGCCAGGAACCCTCGGTGAGATTTGGCTCTCCGGGGCGAGCATCGCCGACGGCTATTGGGACAAAGAAACCGAGTCCAAGACCATCTTTGGCCATCGAAGCCAGAACGGAGCGGACGACCACTGGCTGCGCAGTGGCGATCTCGGCTTTATGTGGGATGACGAACTGTTTGTCAGTGGCCGCCTCAAGGAGCTGATCATCCTGCGTGGCAACAAGTACCATCCGCCCGATCTGGAGGCGGTGGTTGGCAGCAGCCACCCGGCATTGGCCCTCAACGGCTGCGTCGCCTTCTCCGTGGAAGGGGAGGCGAGTGAAGCGTTGGTGATCTTGGGTGAAATCCGCCGCGAACAACGAAAATCGGTTGACGTAGGCCAGGTCGGTCGGGCAATCCAGGCCGCCCTGTTCGACTACCTGCAACTGCGTGCCGATGAGATCCTGCTGCTCAAACCAGGGGCCTTGCCACGCACCACCAGCGGCAAGTTGATGCGTGTGCAGTGTCGCGAACGCTATCTCGATGGCGCATGGCAGGCGCTGGCGATCACCGCTTCGGAAACAGCAGCGCCCAACGCCCCGGCCAACCGCTTGTTGCAGCGGATTGCCGCCGTACTACGCATTCCTCAAGCGTCCCTGGATATGAATCAGCGCCTCGGAGAGTTGGGCATCGACTCCCTCAAGCGGGTGGAATTGGCCATGAGCCTGGAGCAGGAGAGTAACGGTCAACTGGACATCGAGCAACTGACCGGTGAATTGACGCTGGCGGAATTGGCGAGACTCATCCAGTATCCCGCCGACCCGGCCCCGGCGGATGCCACTGGCGAGTTCAAGGACGGGGAGGCATTTGCGACACCCGGACGCGCCGTGCCGCTCACCCCGCTGCAGCACGCCTTTCTCTACTCCGGGGTGGAGCAACTAGAGCGCTTTATCCAGATTGTCTATCTCCGCACACCCAAGGGGTCAGATCCCGAAGTATTGCAAAGGGCACTGCAGGCCCTGGAGAGACGCTATGACTCCCTGCGGCTACGCTTTATCCGCGATGAGCAGGGAAACTGGCAACAGGTGTACGGCACCCTGGGCTGCGGTATCCAGATCGAGCGCATTGATGTCGCCGGGCTTTCCGCTGACGAATTGCGCACCCAGCGGGCCACTCTGGTCGCACGTCTGAAGAGCGGCTATGACCTGGCGCGGGGACCTTTGGTGCGAGGAGTGCTGTTTGACCGCGGCGAAACGGAATCTGGCATCCTGGGTATAGGCTTCCACCATCTGGTGATCGATATCTCATCGGCCTCCATCTTTGTCATGGCATTGCAACAGGCCTATATAGATGCGCTGGCCGGGAAGGTGCCTGAACCTGCTGCGGAACCCGAATTCGGTCCCTGGTTAGTGGCGATGGAGCGCCATGCACAACGCATCGCTCCGCTTGAACTCGACTATTGGTGTGCGGTCTGCGGCGAGCAATCGCCACCGCCGACTCATGAAATGCAACCCTCGACCGAGCAAACGCCCTGGTCGATGCCGAAAAAACGGATGCGACAACATGACCTCTCCCCAGACCGCAATCGCCGACTCCTGCGTGCCTTCCCCACCGCAGAGCAGCGTCACAACCTCTTTCTGGCCGCTTTGGCTGCGGCTTGGTGCCAACACACGGGCGAGGACCATGCGCTGATTCTGTTGGAGACGCATGGGCGGCAAGCCTTTGGCAAACGAGCGCCCCTCAGCGCCATGGGCTGGTTCGTGTGCCAGTACCCGGTACGGATTTCCTCTCAAGCAACCCGCTCTATCCAGGAGCAGTTGGTAACTGCTGAGGCGGTAATGGAGTCTGTACCCGGTGCAGGGGAAGGCTATGGCTTATTGTCGCGGGTCTGTCAGGATGCGTCTGTGCGCCAGCGGATGAGCCGGTTACGCCGCCCGCCATTGAAACTCACCTACCGGGGCAGCATCGACGACGGGCTGCTGTTGAATGTACCGCTTCCGGCAATCGGATCCGAAAGCGTCGGGGAGGTCTATTATGAATCGCTGGCGCGCAGCGGAGAGGCGTGGGCAGTCGAGCTTTATGTCACCATGACCCGTGGGGTGCTGTCTTGGAAACTAGTCGTTGACGAGGGCTTCTTGCCGGATGCCACCATCGGTGACTTGGCAGATGCGATTCAAGAGTTCCTGGTTCACTGCCTCGGAGAGTGCGCAGACTAGAGGACTCCACGATCCACCCGCCCACTTTGCCCATCGAGTTTGCGGCGGCTCACAAATCTACTTTGCTCCAGCGACTGATGCCATGCACACATCCCTCTATTTTATCAATCCAAAGAATGATTTTCCGGTCTATTACGGGGCGGAGGTCTTTAGCCAGCTAGGGCTTAAACCGGTCAGTTACATGGCCGATTTAATTGGCCCGACGATTGCCGCATTGGCACCCGATTCTATTGCCGTCACCCTGTGCGATGAGCACAGCACGCCCATTGATTTTGAGAGCAACGCGGACTTCATTGGTATTACCGGCAAAAGCGGTCAGGTGAAACGGATGCTTGAGGTGGCGCGAAGGTTTCGTCAATTGGGCAAGCGCGTCATTATCGGTGGACCCTATGCCACGCTGGTGCCTGAGGTCGTGCGCCCCTACTGCGATATCCTGGTCTTGGGTGAACTGGAGGCTATTGCCGAGCCATTCTTTAGCGATTTGCAGGCTGGCACTTGGCAAACGGAATATCGAGGAGAAAAAGCGGATTTGAGCCGCTCACCAACGCCACGCTGGGATCTGTATCGTAATGATCGGGCGCTGATCGGTACCCTGCAAACCTCGCGGGGCTGCCCATTCAATTGCGAATTTTGTGATGTCATTCAGTATGTAGGACGCAAACAGCGGCACAAGCCTATCCCCCAGGTTGTTGCGGAACTGGATGTCCTCTATCAACAGGGTTACCGACAGACCTTCTTGGCGGACGATAACCTGACCGTGTATCGACGCCGTGCCAAGGAGCTGCTCACGGCACTGCGCGACTGGAACCACCGCCAAACCGACGGCACCATGCTCTTTTCCACGCAACTATCCATCGACATCGCTCGGGAAAGCGAGATTCTGCAATTGTGTGCGGAAGCAGGGGTCATTCATGTATTTATTGGCACTGAAACCCCAAACCAAGCCAGCATCAAGGAGAGCAACAAGCAACCGAACAGCGGTATCGATCTGATTGCGCAAATTCAGCGCTTTCTTGATGCGGGTATCGCGGTCAATGGCACCATGATTGTCGGCTTTGATGCGGATGATGCCACGATCTTTCAACAACAATACGCCTTCGCCATGCAGACTCCGGTGCCGTTATATGCCCTAACCATGCTCGTAGCGCCAGAATCAACCCCCCTGTATGAACGAATGAAAAACGCCAATCGCCTAAAAACAACACAGAGCGAGGATCTCGTTCACCTCTCTCCCTGGATGACTAACATCATTCCAAAACAACTTTCCGCAAGCCAATTGACCGACGGCGTGCGCTGGTTAGGCAACCAACTCTACTCTCCAGCCGCTTTTGAACAACGGGTGCGGCACTTTATTGCCAGCTACCACCCGCCAGAAATGACATTCACCACCCGCAAAACCCAACGCAGCATTGATCTTGATGCCCTGAAAGTGGTGCATACTGTGGCACGTTTGGGAGAGGAAGAGCGCACCATGGTTTTCAACCTTATTAGGGCGAGTGGCGACACCGCACCGATCACCCAAAACCTAGTGCTTAAAATGCTGTTTCAATATGGCCAAATTCGCTATATGTATCAGCAGGGCCAGTTTTGGGATCCGCTGCTGGCTCAACAACCGGCACCTGCCTTTGTATCGTTGCCTTTTCCTCAAGTGTAGGATCTTGAAGATCCAGGATGTAAGGTCGAATGGATTCGACCTACATGTGCGGGATGACCGGAAGGATGATCAAACATTCGACTTTCTGCATATTAGTAGATGGCCAGCAGCCACCAGTTCCAGCTCTTGATCCGTCAATTCGTCATCATTGGCCGCTTCACCGATCAGGCCCATGAGATCCTCTGGCGCAACCGAGCGGACATGATCAGGATCGAGGGCATAGCCCATCTCCTGGCCAGTCTCGACGATGGCGGAGCAGAGTTTGTCATGCCCTTCGATCTGCGCCATTTCAGCCCACAGGGCAGGATTGCTCCTCAGCACGTTGTAAAACTCTTTTTCAGTTGTATTGATCATGGTTATACTCCAGTTACGTTTACTCACCAAGTCGTCGCGAACCATGCGACACCTTTATTATCCAAAAATATTTTCGAGATGTCCATCCTTTTTGATTCCGCTAGGATAAAATGCACGATTTTTGGAAAAGGGTGCGCATTCAGCGTATGCAGAAAAGAGCGTACTATAGCCAAATTCGCTACATCTTTACCCTAATGGAGGAGCAGGAGGCATGAAGCACCAACGAACCCACCCCTTTCGCCGCAAAGCGGTAGAACACTACCAACGGCCTTTTGAACTCGACATGCCCGACCTGCTACGGCCCTGGCACCTCTGGCCGGTGGTGGTGGCGACCGTTCTGATACTGCTGGCTTGGGTGATTTGGCCCTAATATGGCTCAATGGGCAACAACCCGCTCCGACGCAAGGCAGGCCGCGAAGGCGGGGTGGCGCAGGGCCTCCATCGGATCACCCGAAAAAGCGACGCGCCCCTGCTCAAGCAGCACCAGCCGATCCGCCAAGGCTAGGGCGCTGGCCCGATGGGTGACGAGCAGGAGACCAATGCCTCGCTTGCGAAAGGTTTCTATCAGTTGCTCCTGAAGGCTATCGGGAACGGCGTTGGTGGCCTCATCCAGCACCAGCAAGGAAGGGTTGCGGATCAACTGGCGGCCAATCAGCAAGCGCTGCATCTGCCCGGTTGAAAGTCGAATATCGTCGGTGATGGTTTGCAGGCCCATCGGCATGGCCCGCACCTCATCGGCCAGCCGAACATCCTCCAGCACCCGCCAGATTGTCTCATGGTCTACCGATGCCAAACCGCAAAGCTGCGCCCGCAAGGTCACGGAGACCTCTAGCCAGTCGGTTTGCTGGACCAGCCCGAGGTGACGACGCCAAACCCTGGGATCTACATTGTTCAACGGCTGGCCGCCAATTCGAATCTCTCCCCGCTCGGGCGCCTCGTGACCCAGCAGTAGCCGCAACAGGGTTGACTTGCCGCTGCCCGAGGCCCCGGCCAGGGCGACCACCTCGCCGGGGGCAACGCGGATGGATACCTCTTGAAGAACGGCTTTTCGTCCATAGGCAAAGTGGATGTTCACCGCCTCCAACACCAGGGTCGAGGCGGGTTGCGGCGGCGGAAGAACCGCATCACGCGGCTCCAGCGGTAGACGGGCCAGGCGGTTCATGCGTTCCCGATGCAGGCCAAGTGGAATCAACTCCGCTCCCGTCCGCCCCAGCCGGGCGGCGGCGGCCAGGGTGAGGAATAGGGCGGTTCCGCTCGCCGCCGTCAGGGGGGTAGCGAGGATCCCCAGCAACACGCCAAGAGCAAGCCACGGCCCGCCCGTCTCCAGGGCTTCAAGAGCCGACGGGATGCGCTGAAGATGGCGTTCGCGCTGCAATAAGGTCTTCTGTCTGGCCGACCAGCTAGCGACAGCGCGGCCCTCTCTCCCTAAGGAGCGTAAGCGGGATTGCCCCCGCAGGAGTGTTGTCAAAAAATCGCGCTGCTCCCGCTGATCCTCCACCACTCGCCGGGAGAGGTTTTGACCTTGCCAAGCGAGCAGGAGCGGGATCGCCAGGGCGCAGCCCACCAGCGCTGCGGCGACCGCGAGAGCCTCCGGGATCAACCACGCCAGCACACCCAAGCCAGAGAGTATCACTCCCCCCTCCAACAGCCGCTGCGTCCAGCCGCCACGCAGGGCGTTGACCATGCGCGGCAGGGCAAACACCGCATCGGATACCGCTTCGCGCGGCAAGCGCCGCAGCTCGGGAACACGGATGCGGATCAAGCGCTGGACCCAAGACGACAAAATTGCACTTTGGGCGGTTTCACCCAAACGGCTCAGGGCGGTTGCGCGGCTTGCCTCCAGCAGCCCGGCAGCGATAACCAGCAGGGTCAGGCTGGTCGCCAGCGCCGTCAGGTTCGTCGCCTCCGGGAGTTGGGTCAGGACTAGGGGAACCGCTAAGGCTAGCAGGGCCAAGGGGACAGAGAGAGCCAACACCCGCCAAAAATCACGCCGCCCGTCGCGTACCCCCTGACGAAGCAGGCCAGCGATGTTAAAACTCGCCCCATCGGCCCGGCGATAGAGGCGCCACAGCGTCTCCGCCGGCTCTACCGGCGGCACACCAGGGGGAACGACAAAAGCCCTCTCCGGGTGGCGGGAGAGACCTAAAAGCGGGGGGTGGTCCCAACTCCGCCATCTAGGCACCACAAAACGCACACGGCGGGCGGGCGTGCCCAGCGCATCGGCGAGGGACGCAACATCCTGACCGAAGGCTTCCACCGGCTGGCCTGTGACCTCGGCAAAGGCTTGTGCCAATCCAGCCGGTGCCACCGAGTGCGGGGACGGTACCGGCGCCGGCGTAAGCACATCGGCGAAACCCTTTGTCGCCACAGGTTCCGGCGGTGGACTCTCCGGCTCGGTGATGCGCCCGCAAACAAGGGTTACGACACGATCACAGGCGGCCAGCGTCGATTCCCGGTGGCTCACGATAATCAAGGTACAGCCTCGGCGACGCAAGTTGGCACGCAGCCTATGTTCCAGTACCGGATTGAGCGCATCCAGGGCCTCATCAAGGATTAGCAGGGAGCGGCCATGGACGAGGCTACGGGCGATTTCCAGGCGTTGCAACTGGCCGCCGCTAAAGTTTCTGCCGTGCGCAGCGACTAGCCCATCAAGACCACCGTCACGCCCAGCGATCTCCTCATCCAGGCAGGCCTCCCGCAGGGCCTCCCACAGCGCCGCGTCGTCCAGCCCGTCTTGCCACAGGCGCAGATTTTCCCGAATCGAGCCTTTGAAGAAGATCGGCTGTTTATCTAGCCACGCGAGCGATACCCCCTCGGCCCCACGCTCTAGCGTACCTGACCAGGGTTCGCGTAGACCGGCCAGCAGCATGGCCAGCGTCGATTTCCCGCCGCCCGACGGCCCGGTAAGTCCCAGTTGCTCGCCGTGCGCAACCGACAGACTCACGCCGTCAATCAATGGGGGGGCTTGGGGAATGTGGCCATAGGTCAGGTCGCGACAACGGATCACCGCCTCCCCCTGGCGCAGGGAGGGGGGCGTACTCTCCGCCGCCATCAATAGATCTTCGATATGGAAAAGCAGCGCAGTCAGGCGCAGGCGGTGGTCGCGTATATCGAGGATTCGCAGCGCCAAAAAGGCCAAGGTCAGGGAGAGGAGCAGTACCGGCAGCATCGACTCCGGCACACTGTGTTGAGCGGCAACGTCCCGCATCATCAGTATGGCCGCCGCGCCGGGCAGGGCCAAGAGCAGCAGTCGGCCCGCCACGGTCAAGGCGATGCCGCTCGGGGCATAGTTTTGACGGCTTTTTTGCGCTGCCGCCCGCAGACCCAGCGTGCGCACAAACAGTTCATGCTCGCGGTTGCCGACTTTCCAGCTTTCCACTTCGTCGAGGTCGCCGAACAACTGGGGGAAGGAGTTCTCCATGCCCTCTTGCAGCGGGCTGCTCTGCTCGCGCTGCCAAGGGAAGAGAGCGGCAAGAGCCAGGCCGTAGAGGAGCAGAAGAAGGGCGGCGGCCAGCGCAGAGGGTGGATGCAGCCACGCCAGCCCGCCCAGTACCACCAGCATGGCGGCAAGGTCGAGAGCTCGCGGCAGCAGGCCAAGGCAGAGAAGATCCGCCGCCTTATCTGCCGAGGCGATAGTTGTGCTGAGGCTAAAGGGAATACGGTAGGCAAAGAACGCGCCTGGTCTGGTCATCGTATGGCGCAGCAGACGCGGCCCAAGTCGCCCGGCCAGGCGGTAACGCAGGGTACCCAGGGCCTCGCCGCGCCCGGTCAACAGGATCAGCGCTAAAAGAGCGGCCAAAACCATTTCCGCTATCGGGGGAGAGGGCTGAGCCAAGGCCAGGGCCAACCACACCAACGCGCCCGCCCCGGCAAGGGTGGCGAGCAGAGAGATCGCCATCAGGGAAAGCCCCCCCGCTTGCAAGACCTCCCGGCGAAACCAGGGGCCGAGGGGCCGCTCCCGCCCGCGCTGAAAAGTCTCGTTCGGGGCGAAGGTGAGGACGATGCCGGTAAAGGCTTCGTCGAACTCTTCGCGGGCCATAACGCACCGCCCCTTGCTGGGGTCGTTGAGCAGCACGTCACCCTCCCGCACCCCCTCGAAAATCGCAAAATGGATGAAACTCAGGTAGACGATGGAGGGTGTCCCTAGCGCCGCAAGCCGCTCAGGCTCACAGCGGCGCACCGAACAGGTTAGCCCCAGCGAGCGAGCCGCCCGCGCCAGATGCCCCGCATTCAGACAGTCCCGCGAGACTCCGGTTGCCGCACGGACTTTCTCCAGCGGCATATCCAGGCCGTAATAGGCCAAAACAGCCGCCAACGCCGCCACCCCGCATTCGGTGGTTTGGCACTGCAGGCGCAGGGGCGTGCGCGTGCGCTTGGCGGGCAAAATCGCCGATACCAGAGAACGTACCGTTCTGCTAAACCTGCTCAAGCTCCCTCCCTCCCTTGTAGGCTGAAACCAGCGTTATCCGTATATCCAGCTCCTCACCTTCTGGCGTGTCTTGTTCCGCACCCCATAAGGTCTCGATGCGCTTATTTACGATCTACAGTCCTTGCGTCAATTTTATCATACTCGGCATGTGATGAGCGAAAATTGCGGGTCACACGGTCACACCCGCTCCCCCCTCTCCTCTGCTATAATAGGGTTCAGCCCTCCCCCATACCACTTACGTTACACAGCCATTCTATACGCCAGCCGAGCCGCCGAAACCCCCATCATGAGCAGCGACCTCCCCGCCTT
>SLIM01000241.1 GCA_007135625.1 Gammaproteobacteria bacterium | reverse complement strand
GTATGATTCTCTCCCGCTTCTATCAAAACCATGTACTGGCTAATCTAACTTTTATTTTGGTGCTGGTTATGGGACTCTCCGCCTACCTGCTCATGCCGCGTGAGCAGGATCCCACGATCAACTTCAACTGGATCAGCATCACCACGCTGCTTCCGGGGGCGGCGGCGGAGGATGTTGAAAAGCGGGTCACTGCGGTGCTGGAGAAGTATCTGCGCAGTGTTTCTGACATCCGCTTCGTCTCCAGCGTCAGCCGCGAGGGAATCGCCGAGCTGCTGGTCCGGTTTGAGGAGATCGACAGCCACACCTTCGACAAACGGGTCTCCGATTTGCGGCGTGAGGTGCAGCACGCCACCGCCGAGCTGCCGAGCGAGGCGACCACCCCCTTCATCTTTGAAGTGACCACCGCCAACGCCTACCCCTCCGCCGTGGTGGCGGTGGTCGGGCAGGCCGACGATGAGAACCTGCGCCGCCAAGCGCGTCTAGTGCGCGAAGATCTCGAGCAGATTCGGGGGGTTGATCGGCTACTGCGGGCCGGGATGCATAAACCAGAACTTCAGGTGCTGTTTGACCCCGAGCGACTCGAAGCAGCGGCGGTCGCTCCGACCCAACTGGCCGACACCGTTTCCCATAATTTTCGTGATCTTGCCGCCGGTAATGCCCTCGTAGAGGAGCGGAAGTGGCTCTTTCGCATCATCGGGGCGAACGCCGACCCGGTCTGGTTAAGCGAGTTACCGCTGCTCGGGCAGGAGCAGGAGCTGACCCTCGGGATGCTCGCCGAAGTGCAGCGTGGACGCGCCACCCCGACCCAGTTGGTGCGCTACCAAGGACGACCGGCGGTAATGCTCTCGGTCACCAAGCAGGAGGGGAGCAACACCCTGGAGCTGTTGCAGCGGATTAACGACTTTATCGCCGAGCGCAACCGCCAGCGCGAGGCGACCGGGGTCGAGCTGGTGCTGATCGACGACCAGACCGAGATCACCCGCCGTGCGCTGAGCGTGATGCAGACCAACGCCCTGTTGGGCCTCGGGCTGGTGCTGCTGGTCACCTGGATCTTCCTCGGTATCCGCATCGCGCTGCTCACCACCCTCGGCATCCCCTTCATCCTCGCCGGCACCTTCTGGCTGATCAGTAGCTTCGGCTTTACCCTCAACATCACCGTGCTACTGGGTGTCGTCATCAGCCTTGGAATGCTGGTTGATGATGCCGTGGTGGTGGCCGAGGCGATCTACTACCGAATGCAGCGCGGACTATATGGTATAGTCGCGATCCTGGAGGCCCTGCGTGAGGTGGTTTCACCGGTCACCACGGCGGTCTTAACCACCATCGCCGCCTTTCTGCCGCTGATGCTGCTGCCCGGCATTCTGGGGCAGTTTATGATGATCGTCCCGCTGGTGGTGAGTATCGCCCTCGCCATCAGCCTCGTTGAAGCCTACTGGATGCTCCCCTCCCACATCCTCGCGGCGCGGGTCGATCTCACCCGCCCCTCACGCAGTCAGCAGTGGCGTACCCGGATGTTACACCGCATTCGCATCGGCTATACCCGCCTACTGATTAAGGCCATGCGCATCCCGCGCACCCTGCTTGCGAGTGCCTTTCTGCTGTTTCTCGGCTCGTTGCTGGTGGTTCTCGCCGACCCGCTGCGCGACCCCTTTACCCCGCGCTTTGTCGCCGACCTCGCCGAGAGTTATGTCGGCAAAGTCCCCCCCGGCGAGGAGCTGGCCAAGGCCGAAGCGGTCACCGAGCGGCTACGCACCCTCTATCCGACCCGCACGCTCGGCTACCTCGCCGATCACGGCATCCGTTTCGACTTCTTCGCCTCCGACCCGATCCGCCTCTTCTATATCAACCTCACCATGCCAGCAGGTACCCCGCTGGAGAGTACCCTTGCCACCCTGCTCACCCTGGAGCAGAAGGCTCGCGAGCAGGTGGCAGCGGGCGAGGTGCGCAACATCATCAGCTACGCCGGGCAGATGTTTAGCGAGACCGCCCCCTTCTTCGGGGATCACTACGGACAGGTACTCATCGCCCTGCAACCCTGGCAAGAGGGGCTGCGCAGTGTGGATGAGATGATCGAGGCGATGCGCCCCTCGGTGATGGCCACCGCCGGCCCCGACCACATCAGTTTTCTGCGCGTCGCCGGCGGGCCACCGACCACTAAGCCGATTGTGGTCAAAGTGCGAGGCGAAGAGATTGAAGCGATTCGCGCCGCCGCCGCCGCGTTACAGCAGATTTTACGGAGTAATCCGGCAGTTCGCGACATCACCGACGACGACAGTCACGGCCAGTTGGAGGTGCGGGTGCGCATCAATCAGGATGCCGCCCGCCGCGCCGGGATCCCGCCGCTACAGGTGATGCGCAGCGTCCGTTTGCTGCTGGAGGGGGAGGTGGTCGCGGTGATCCAGGAGAACGGCGAGGAGCTGGAGGTGCGGGTACGCGCCCACTCCCGTACTCTGGAGTCGATTGACCAGTTGGCGGAGTTCACCCTGACCGCCGCTAACGGCAGCCGCATCCCCCTCTACCAACTGCTGGAGCAGGAGGTCGCCCCCAGCCTCGGCAGCATCCGCCGCTACAACTTTCGCCGCACCATCACCGTGGAGGCCGACATCGACCGCTCCCTGACCGACACCGTGAGCGCTAATCAACAGATGCTGGAAGGGTGGCGGCAGGTGCAATCGCTCCATCCTGGGGTAGATCTCGATCTCTCCGGGGAGCTGGATGATATTAAAGAGACTTTAGACCATATTTTGGTGCTGTTTCTGTTTGGGATCGGCCTGATGTACCTCATTCTCGGAACCCAGTTTCGCAGCTACTTTCAGCCCTTTATGATCCTGGCTACAGTGCCGATGGCCTT
>SLIM01000010.1 GCA_007135625.1 Gammaproteobacteria bacterium | reverse complement strand
CATCACAAGCAGGTTCACAGTCGATGGAAACAACCTCGCAGTTCCCGGCCCCATCGCATTCTTCACCCTCTTCGCATGACGAGACACACTCTCCTTCTCGGCACACCTCGCATGCATCGTCGTCACAAGCAGGTTCACAGACGGGTGCATTCTGTCCACAAGATAAACTCAGGGGGAGATAGAGTAGAAGAAAAAAAATGGATTTTGCTAATGACTTCATTCTTTATATCCTTCCCTTCCGGACCTCGACGCCTGATACCTGGCCAATCCAAACTGGACGCACTGCCCGGAAACTGATCCACTTCAGCACCAAACCCCGGTAAAAGTTTTGGAAAAAAAATCAACACCAAAACCGGGAGGAAGGATTCTAAGAGTGGATCAGGTACACGTTATACGACACAAGGTTTTAGTAGAAGAAAAAAGTGCAGGAGAAGTTGCAATGGAGATGGATATCTGGTGGGTCTATCGTCGGGGGTGAGCCGGGGCCGAAGTCGAGACCGATGGAGGAGGACTGGGTGACGGACATCCGCGATCAGTGTCGCCGGGCCTGTGTGCCGTTTTTCTTTAAGCAATGGGGTGGGACGAACAAGAAGAAGGCCGGCCGGCTGCTGGAAGGACGCACATGGGATGAGCTGCCGATGATCGGCATGGCCAAGCCGGCTATGGGATCGTCTGCTCGAGTCGTGTGACTTTGAATTGACGGCGGGTTAACTTTGATGAAATGGTTTTGAGGTTATTGCGTTTTTCGGTGGGGATTCCCAACTCTCTCAGGTGTTCATATTTAATTCCAACGTTATTGCATTCCTGGGATAGGGTTGTCTTTGAGAAACCTTGCTTTCTGCTTATTGGATTCCACCGTACATCACAGAGCAAAGTGACGCGTGCACCAAGGAGCTTGTTCAGGTAGAGTTCGAGAGTAAGGCCCTGGTATCCTATGGTGTAAATGGTGTAAAGAGGAGTATGTGTGGCGGGTTTTGGTTTCAAATGTCGCAAACCTGTCGCAAAAAATGTCGCAAACTTGTCGCAAACATCACGGTGTTTCTTTTGCCGGCAGATACAATAGGTTATGGGTCTCTCCCCGGGCTACGAGTAGACCGCGGTCTACCAACTTCTTCAGATCCCTCTGCAGCGAGCGCCGGTTGACCTCCGGACAAAGCCGCTCGAAGTCCTGGATGGTCATGCTGCCGTTCGCGACCACATAGCCGACGGCCTTGGCCTGGCGATCGGAGAGCCCGTGCTGCTTGACGAGGACGTCACGTCGAATGGCCTGCGCGCCGAGCTGTTTCACCTCGGCCAACTGGGTGGCAAGCCCGTCCACGAAGTACTCGAGCCATCCGGTGAGGTCCATGGATTGCTCCCGGACGCTCCGGATTGCCCGGTAGAAACCATCTCGATTCCGATCATAGAACTCGCTTATCGTGAACAGCCGCTTGAAATCATAGCCCGCCCGGTAGAGGCACAGAGTCGAAAGCAGGCGTGATGACCGGCCATTGCCGTCGAGGAAGGGGTGGATGTGGACCAACTGGAACTGGGCGATGCCGCTCACCAGGACGGGGTGTGTCTCGGTTTCACAGTTAAGCCACTCGACAAACTCCGACATCATGATCGGCACGTCATGGGCCGGCGGTGGTGTGTAGACGGTTTCGCCGGTGGCAGAGTTGACTACGTAGTTCTGGATCTTCCGGTATTCGCCCGGGCTTGCCGAACCACCGCGCACTCCTTCCACCAGGCGCTTGTGGATCTCCCGGATCAGTCCCTCGGTGATCGGCGAGCCACTGTCCAGATACTCGGCGACGAGATCAAACGCCTTGCGGTAGTTCAAGAGCTCCCTGACATCATCCGGATCGGCCTCGGGGACTTTCTCGCCTGCCAAGAGCCTTTCGGATTGCTCCAGAGTGAGCCGCGTGCCTTCGATGTGGGTGGTGTAGTGCGCTTCAAGCACCAGAGCACGCTCACCCATTTCACGAACCCAGTCTTCGGACAGTGTCGCGGCCTCCAAGAAACCACGCGCCCTCTCGATTCGCGTTAACGCCGCAGTAATTCGATTCGAGGTTGTGAAAACCGGTTTGAAGTTTTTCTTCATTTTCCGAAGATTAGAAAAACCAAAGATACGTTTCAAGTAAAAGGGGAAAGATAAAGACAGGAAAAGAACGGAGAGGAAAGCGGGGAAAGGGAGAAAGGCGAGGTGTATGCGTATTTCGGGCCAAGGTGGATACCGATTCCGGGCCAATGTGTTTGCGGGGCAGTGTTTGCCGCGGACGGAGCTTTGTTTGCTCTGCGGCTCCAGCCATGAATAATGGTGGTTTGTACGTAATAGAAGGCCTCGTCGGTACTCTTGCATTTCGAGATGATCACCACATTGTGCCACCAAGGGATCTGGGTGATTTGCGAAACAGGCTGCTTCGCAATTTGGCCAGCAGGCTGCCGGCTTTTTGGAATCAAGTCGGAGTAAAAGAGATGCCACTGACGTATGTATTTAATATTGCTAAAGGAAAACTGGACGCACCGCACGGAAACTGATCCAATCACCGCTTAAAAAGTGCAGGAGAAAATGCAATGGAGATGGATATCCGGTGGGTCTATCGTCGGCGGTGAGTCGGAGGGGAAGTCGAGACTGATGGACGCGGACTGGGTGACGGACATCCGCGATCAGTGTCGCCGGGCCCGTGTGCCGTTTTTCTTTAAGCAATGGGGCAGGACGAACAAGAAGAAGTCCGGCCCGGCGTTTTCGTGAAAGTGAAGGATTCCTGAGGAGTCATGTCGCCCTCGGTGTCGCGGTTCATGTTCAGCACTGTGATGCGCACTTACGTGTAGTTGATCTGATCGGCATGGTTGGCGGTTGGGAGCTGGGAGGTTT
>SLIM01000200.1 GCA_007135625.1 Gammaproteobacteria bacterium | reverse complement strand
CGAGGTTCGACGAGCCGGGTATGTCCGAGTACCTAGCACCTCGCACCTCGCACCTCGCGCCTCGCACCTCCCACCTCGCACCTCCCACCTCGCACCTCGCGCCTCGCACCTCCCACCTCACACTCTTCGAGGATCAAACAGTGCAGCATCGATAATTGACCAAAGGTGAATAATCCACCCCAGCCAGATCAGCCACAACAGCGCCGCCAGCACAAATTGCAGCAACGCCAACAGCAACCGGGCCTGCAGCAACTGCCCCAGACCCGGAATAAAAAAACTAGCCAGTGCAGCGATGATATTTCCCGCGCTTCCCCGTCCTGACATCAAAAATCCCCCTTAAAAAGTAAAAAACAGGCCACCCCTAGCACCCAGCACCTCCTCGCACCCAGCACCTAGCTCGCACCTAGCACCTAGCACCTAGCACCTAGCATCTCGCACCTAGCACCTAGCATCTCGCACCTAGCGCCTCGCACCTAGCGCCTAGCATCTCGCATCTCAATCCCACAATCTGCTACCATTCTAGCCTAACCCACCTCTTCAGCAACAACCCGGTTTGCATCCCCATGACACCAACTCCCGCCAAGATCCTCGTTAATGTCTTCCCCAAGAACGGCACCCACCTGCTCCTCAGCCTCCTTGATGCCCTCCCGGGCTACCGCTACGCCGGGGTCGATATCGACATCGCCGATGAAGCACGCACCCTTGCCGTGATCCGCCAGATGCGGGCCGGGGAGGTGGTCAAGGCCCACCTTCCGTGGCGCGACTCCATCGCCGAAGAGATCGCCGCCCGGCAGATCCGGGTACTGTCGATCATTCGCGACCCGCGAGACAACGTCGTCTCCCTCGTCAACTACCTAATGAAACAGCAGCAGCACCCACTACACCCGGCCTACGCCCAACTCGCCGACTTTGATGAGCGACTCTACCGCACCATCACCGGCTTCTCTTTCGCTGGCCAACGGGTCTGTCGCGACTTGGGTGCCCGCCTAGGTGACTGGGAGGGGTGGTATCAACTGGGCGCACCGCAGCTCCACTTCGAGCAGCTCATTGGCCCGCGTGGCGGTGGCGATGCGGCGAGTCAACAGCAAGCGATAGGGGCCGTGGTCGAGTACTTGGGGCTAACCCTGGAGAGTACCGCCATGGCCAACCTATCGCAACAGGTCTATAACCCAAAAACTCACTCTTTTCATAAGGGCCAATGTGGTGCCTGGCGGCAACACTTCACCTCCCGCCACCGCAAGGCGATGCAGGAGAGTGCCAACTGGGCACTGCTCAAGTATGGCTATGAGCGCGATCCGAACTGGGCAGATGGCGGCGATCCGGCATAATCTCCCGGCTCTATTTAGACCGGCCCGAGGTTTCCGCCACACACCCCCGCCGACTCCGCCATTGCCCGCAGCTCATGGGTGTCGGTCACCTTAATCCATCCTCCCTTCACTTCAATGATGCCGCGTTGTGACAGACTTTTCAGGATGCGGGAGAAGGTCTCCGGTTTGATCGAGAGACGTGAAGCGATCACCGCCTTGGGGATGGTTAGACGAAAATCGATCTTCTCCCCATAGCGGCTCTGTTGCGCCTTGAGCTGACCACAGAAGTAGCCCGCGACTCGCGAGGTGGCGCTCTGCAGCGAGAGATCTTCAATCTCCTTAATCAGGCGGTGCAGGCGGATGCTCATATCCCCCATCATCCGAAAGCAGGTCTCCGGGGAGTGGCGCAGCAACTCCAGAAAGCGGTTATTCTCCAGCGACTGCAAGCGACACTCCACCATCGCTGTGGCGGTCACCGGATAGCGCGGAGTATCGAGAAACATCAGCGCCTCAGCAAAGGTTCGCCCCGCCATCACCAGCTCAATCACCTTCTCCTCACCATCCACGGAAAAGCGTGAGAGCTTGATGGTGCCGCTCTCCACAAAGTAGAAGGAGCGGGCCTCTTGCTGCTGCTGAAACAGCACCTCCCCTTCTTTTAGCGAGACACTTCGCGCCATCGCCACTACCTGCGCAACCTCATTGGCGGATAACCCTGAGAATAAATAACAATCATTAAGAGAAATTTTGTTCTCCATGCCGTTGCCCACCTCTCTGTTGGTATTAAAGAGCAGAAGCTATGCGCTTGCACCCTCGCGGATGCCTTGTGAGTCGTTCCAGCGGCCCGACCCGGCTCTCATGGTCGCATGTCGGGAGGGGAAAAGGCAAGGTGTGGCCGGCAGCGGGTGCGACTCCAGCCGCTGTGGTCTGCTGCGTAGGGTAATGTTCAGTCAAGCAGTCGGTAGTCGATGCGAAACCGCAGGGTGGTCGGGCAGTCGAGGGTGGAGGGCAGCGGTGGTAGCGGTAGGGCGCGGGTGAGTGCCTCTTCGGCGGCGCGGTGCAGTAGGCGCTGGCGGGTCTGCAACTGCTGTTGGCGGATCTGGCCATCGCAGGCGAGGGTGAGGGCCACTTCGACCTCCCCCTCAATGCCACGCCGTCGGGCGAGGGCGGGGTAGAGTTGGTGAGGCTTTAGGTGACGCAGCAGGGTGGCGATATAGTGTTCACGCAGCCGTGCCGAATCGACCGCTGGCGGGTGCGGTGGGGCCGCTTCGCGGGGTACCGTTGGCGACGGCGGCGCGGAGGGGGGTGGGTGCGGCGTACTCGCTTTTGGCTCGGGTTGTGGTTCGGGCTTGGGCGTTGGCTCGGGTTTTGGCTCAGGTTTTGGCTCAGGCTTTGGCTCAGGTTTTGGCTCAGGCTTTGGCTCAGGCTTTGGCTCAGGCTTTGGCTCGGGTTTTGGCTCAGGTTTTGGCTCGGGCTTTGGTTCCACTTCCCGTTCCGCTTCTGGTTCCGCTTCCGACTCTAACGGCGACGGCGCTTGCGGGCTTGAAGAGAACTGAATACGGGTGACCGGTT
>SLIM01000261.1 GCA_007135625.1 Gammaproteobacteria bacterium | reverse complement strand
TGCGCTAGGTTCTGGAGTTATGTCGTGAGTACCGAGTTCTCACACCTCTCATCTCTTATCTCTTATCTCTCGTCTCTCATCTCTCATCTCCACTACATCATCTCCATCGGGTCTACATCAATCGACCAGCGCACCTTGGCGGCGCTGGGGAGGCGTGGCAGGGCGGTGATGTGGGCGGCGAGGAGGCGTTGCAAGGCGTTTTTGGTGGTCGCTTGCAGCAGCAGGTGGGCGCGGAGGTAACCGGCGCGGCGCTCCATCGGGGCGGGGATCGGGCCGAGGATCTCGACCCCGCGCAGTAGCTCCGGGGGGCTGCTGGTGAGGCACTGCTGCACCTCGTGCAAAAACCGTTTCGGCAGCTCTGCGTCGAGCGCCTCGGCCCGCAACAGGGCTTGACTGTGAAATGGCGGCAGCGCGGCCTGGCGGCGCTCCTCCAGCGCGGCGCGGGCAAAGGCAGCGTAGCCTTCGCGAAGCAGCGTCAAGAGCAGCGGGTGGTCGGGGTGGCGGGTCTGCATCACCACCCGTCCGGGGCGCTCGGCACGTCCGGCGCGTCCGGCGACCTGAATGATGGTCTGCGCCATGCGCTCCATGGCGTGGTAGTCCACGCCGTAAAAGCCTTGATCGACATCCAGAATCCCCACCAGGGTGACGTTGGGCAGGTGGTGGCCCTTGGCCAGCATCTGGGTGCCGATGAGCAGCGAGTGGTGACCGGCACGAATCTCCTCCAGCCGTTGCTCAAAGCTCCCTTTGCGGCTGGTTGAATCGCGGTCGATGCGCACCACCGGAACCCCGACGAAGCGGCGACTCAACTCACTCTCTAGCCGCTCCGTCCCCTCCCCCGCTGGTACCAGCGTGGGGTTGCCGCACTTCGGGCAGCCGGTTTCCGGGGGGCGCTGGGCGCCGCAGTGGTGGCACCAGAGAATCCCTCGATCCAGGTGCAGAGTCATGCGGGCATCGCAGCGGCGGCACTCGGCAAACCAGCCGCAGTTGCGACAGAGCAGTAGCGGGGCGTAGCCGCGTCGGTTGAGAAAGAGCAGCACTTGGGCATCGCTGGCGAGGGTGTCGCTCACCAGTTGCAGCAGCGAGGGGGAGAGGCCGGCGACCATCCGTTTGCCGCGCACGTCGATCAGCTCCAGACGTGGGGGCTGTGCCGCGCCAGCGCGTTGGCGCAGTGGCAGTGACTGGTAGCGCTGGCGGCTGACGTTATAGAGGCTCTCCAGCGCCGGGGTGGCGGAGCCGAGTACCACCGGACAGCGGCAGTGACGCGCCCGCACAATGGCAAGGTCGCGTGCTGAGTAGCGAAAGCCTTCCTGCTGTTTGTAGGAGAGGTCATGCTCCTCATCGACCAGGATCAGCGCCAGCTCGGGCAGTGGGGTAAAGATCGCCGAGCGGGTGCCGACCACTACCCGGGCGATGCCGCTACGCGCCTGTTGCCAGTTGCGTTCGCGCTCCCCCTCGGCGAGCGCCGAGTGGAGGCGTGCTAGCGGGGCGGCGATGCGGCGTTGCAGGCGGCGCACCAACTGCGGGGTGAGGCCGATCTCCGGCACCAAAATCAGCACCTGGCCGCCGCGCCGTAGCACCGCTTGGGTGAGTTGCAGATAGACCTCGGTCTTGCCGCTGCCGGTGACCCCGTCGAGCAGGAAGCTGGCGAAGTGGCCGAGGGCGGCGGTGACGGCGCTAACCGCCTGCTGCTGTTCGCGGTTGAGCGGGGGGCCTGTTTCGCTCTCGACTGCCGGGAGGGGTCGCATCGCGGTCGCTTCGATCCAGCCGTGGTGGTGGAGCCGCTTGAGCGGGTCGCGCACATCACCGAGCTGCTGCCGCAACTCCGCCTCGCTGCACTGCGGCCGCTGCTGCAGGAGCGCCACCACGCTCGCTTGACGCGGGGCGCGTGCCAGCTTGGTGAGGGGGCGCTGCGCCCCGTCGCGGGTCAGTTGCCAGCCGATCTCCGGCTGGTGCGGATCGAGCGGCGCTTTGCCTTGGCGTAGCCGGGCCGGTAGGGCGCTGCAGATCACCTCGCCGAGGGGGTGGCGGTAGTAGTCGGCGGCCCAGCGCAGTAGCGCCAGGGTCTCGCCGGAGAGCAGCGGCTGTGGATCGAGGAGGGTGCTGGCCCGCCGTAGCTTGCCGCTAAATCCCTCCGCTTCGGGGCTACGGGTGGCGACCAGTACCCCGACCAACTGGCGCTGGCGAAAGGGGAGGCGCAGGCGCACTCCGGGCGGTAGCGTCGCCGCCTCAACTCCCTCCGGGGGGAGGTAGTCAAATAGGCTGTAGAGCGGGACCGGGAGGGCGACTTGAAGAATGGTCTCATGCTGCGGTTGCGAGCGGCTTTCACTCGTCAACTGTAGCGTTTCTCTATCCGCCATGCGCACCCGTTCCGCTCACCACCGCCTGCCCGTGGCGCAGGAGTTGGCGGCCATCGCGTACCACCAAAGTATCTCCGGGAAGCCCCTCTACGGCTGCCGGGTGGCCCTCAATGGCCCCCTCTAGCGGGTAAAATTGTGCGCTCCCCTGCACCACGAAAAATAGCCCCAAGACCCCCTCACGCTGGACCAGCCAATCGGCCGGGATGTGGGGGGTGGTGGTGGACCAGACCAGCCGTCCGCTGCTGCCGGGGAGGGCGCGTTCGGCGCTAAAGCGCAGGCGTGCTTCACGCTGGCGACCGAGGGGGTCGATCACCGCTAGCAGGTGGTGCAGGGTGAGTGGGTAGCGCTCCCCTTCGCTCTCCAGGTCGAGCTGGGGGGCGGCGAGGAGTGAGGCGATGCGCGATAGCGGAATCGCGGCCTGCACCTCTAGCCGCTGGTCGTCGAGGAGCTGGAGCAGCGGCTGTCCGGGGGCGACCCACTCCCCTTCGCTCACCTGCTGCGCCACGATAATACCGGCGAAGGGGGCGGTCACGGTGCAGCGTTCGACCGCCAACTGGGCGAGTGCCAGCGCGGCGTTGGCGCTCTCCCGTTCAGCCGCCGCGCTACGCCGCGCAAACTCGCTCTGGTTAAGCTGCTCCTCGGAGATGTTATGCTCACCGCGCAGCGAGGTGATCCGCCGCAACTGGCGCTCCGTTAGCTCTAGCCGCGCCTCGGCAGCGGCCACTGCCGCCTGCTGCTGCTGCCGCATCAGTTGGGAATCGCGGCACTCCAGGCGTAGCAGCGGCGCCCCGGTTGCTACCCGCTGCCCGACCGAGACCGCTAGCTCGACCACCCGGCCACTGGTCTCGGCGGCGAGCTGACTGCGGTGGCGACTGAGAACCGTCGCTGGGGCCGAGTAGCCGGGCAGAAAAAGGATCTGCTCCAAAGCGGCGAGGGTGACCGTCGGCGGTGACTCGGCAACGCTCCCCCCGCTTACGAGCAGGAGCAGCAGCGCTCCGCCACAACGTGGTAACAAACCGTCCATAACTCTCCTCTTACAATAGGTTTTCAACCCACATTCCGCACCCTCCCGTGCAACACACGGATTCAAAAGAGGCATTTCCTTGCAGTATGACTATGGAAAAACATCCTAATTTATTTGGATCAGTGGGCTATAAGGGCAAGGTGCGGAAAGTCGGTTCAAGATTCGATCCAACGACAATTCTACGCTAACCGAGTCGCAGAATCTGGTACTCTTAGCTCCTTTTGCCGCCACCGGATCACGATACCATGGATACCTCTGCACTCTACCTGAAAAAACACCACGACCAGCGCCTGCGCGGTGGCCACTGCTGGATCTACAGCAACGAAATCGATATTCAGCGCTCCCCGTTGAAAGCCTTTCAGCCGGGAGATGCGGTGGAGATCTTCGACTCCAGCGAGAAGTGGCTGGGATATGGCTACATCAACCCCAATACCCTGCTAACAGCCAGAGTGGTCAGCCGTGATCGCGACCACCCCCTGAGTCGGGCTTTACTCGTCCATCGCATCAACATCGCCCTGGGACTGCGCCAGCGCCTCTATCCAACCCCCCACTACCGTCTGCTCTTCGGTGAGGGCGACGGCCTGCCGGGGTTGGTGGTGGATCGCTTCGAAGATCTGCTGGTGGTGCAGATCACCACCGTCGGCATGGAGCGTATGCGCGAGGAGATTATCGCGGCCCTCGATAAGACCCTCCACCCCAGCGCCATCCTATTGCGCAATGATACCCCCGCTCGCGCCATGGAGGGACTGGAGCGTTCGGTGGAGGTCGCCCTCGGTACGGTTCCCGATCAGGTTACGGTACAGGAACACGGCCTCTATTTTCAACTCTCCCCGCACAGTGGGCAGAAGACCGGCTGGTTTTTTGATCAAGCGGCCAACCGTCAGCGAATGCACCGCTTCGCTCCGGGGAAGCGGGTGCTTGATCTCTTCTGCTATCTCGGGGCGTGGGGGATTCAGGCGGCGGCGCAAGGGGCCAGTGAGGTGCTCTGTGTCGATAGCTCCGCGAGTGCCTTGGAGGGGGTGGTACGCAACGCCCACAATAACGGAGTTGCTGAACAGGTTCAGACTCTGCAAGGGGATGCTTTTGAGGTGCTCAAGGAGCTGCGTGGTGAGCGGCGGAAGTTTGATTTGGTGCTGGTAGATCCTCCTGCGTTTATTAAAAAACGTAAGGATTTGCGCCAGGGGACGATCGCTTATCGTCGCCTCAATCAGCTCGCCATGCAACTGGTGGAGCGTGACGGCATCCTCATCTCCTCCTCCTGCTCTCACCATCTGGAGGAGGCGGCGCTGCTGGGTGAGTGCCAGCAGGCGGCGCGCCATACCGACCGCTTCGCCCAACTGCTGGAGCGCGGCCAGCAGGGGCCGGATCACCCTATCCATCCGGCGATTCCAGAGAGTGCTTACCTCAAAAGCCTGACGCTACGGGTTTTGGGGAGGATGTAGTGGGAGAGCGGAGAGTAGCGTAAAATAGCACGGTTCGCCGCTCGCTTGGCCGACACTGCCCTAATCTTGATCAACCCCATCTGGAGAAAACCATGAGGAGATCCCCGCCTAAAACCTCCACTAGCGACCTGGTTCTCTGGAGCAGCGACCTCAGTCTTGGTCTGGAGGAGGTCGATGACCAGCATCACTACCTGATTGAGCGTATCAATCTGTTGTGGCACGCCCTGCTAGAGCAGCGCGAGCGTGAGGTGGTGCAGGCGATTATTGAGGATCTCTATAGCTACACCCAGACCCACTTTATCGCCGAGGAGGTGCTGATGCGCTCCTTCGACTATCCCCATCTGGAGCAGCATCAAGCCTATCACCGCAAGTTTGTTGAGCATATCCGCCACGCCGCCGATGAGTATATGGATGGCAAACCGATTAGCATGGAGCTGCTCCACTTTCTGAATGATTGGCTGCAAAAGCATATTAAAGTGACGGATCGCGACTATGCCAACTACATCGACCGCAAACGCCACGGTCGTCTGCTGGGTGGTTTTAAGTCTCTATTCAAAGTCTTTAACTCCATCGCCAAGGATGACCAGGTCGAGTTGCCGGCCGACGGTGGTCTGCACGGGCTGGATATGCGCCACGCCATTGATGTCCATGTGACTTGGCTGAAGCGTCTGGAACACTATCTTGCCGGTGAGGGGGAGAGCCTCGATCCGCTAGAGGTCGCCCGCGATGACCGCTGTATGCTGGGAAACTGGATCTACACCCGCGCCGCCGAGGGGATGGGGCAGCTCGATGAGTTCAAGCATCTGCGGCAACACCACGTCACCTTTCACGAGTGCGCCGCAGCTATCGTGCGCGAGCAGCAACTGGGCCACGGAGTTACCGCCCACGGTCTGCTCAAGCGGCGGCTGCGCCCGCTCTCTAACACCATCCGCTTTGATATTATTCAGCTCTACGGTGCCTATCAACGCAAGTTTCAACGCTAAATCCATATTCCGCACCCTTTCTGCAACACACTGATTCAAAATATTGTTTTCCTTTTGGTATGACTATAGAAAAACATGATCATTTATTCGAATCAGTGGGTTATAAGGGTAAGGTGCGGAAAGTCAGCTAAACGGCACCGATTTGCAGCGGAGAGGAGAAAAAAGCATGTTTACCGGAATTATTGAGGCGCTTGGGCGGGTGCGGCAGATTGAGCCGCAGCGTGATGATATTCGCTTAACGCTGGAGAGTGGCGGGCTGGATCTGGGGGCGAGCGTAGTGGGCGACAGCATCGCTTGTAACGGGGTCTGCCTCACCGCCACCGCCCTTACCCGCGACAGCTATAGCGCCGACCTCTCGCGTGAGACCCTGCGCCACACTACTCTGGGGGAGTTATCGGTTGGTGCCGCAGTGCATCTGGAGCGGGCGCTCACTCTGAACCGTCCTCTCGGCGGCCACCTGGTGAGCGGCCATGTCGATGGCATCGGCGAGGTGATCGCTCGCCACCACGACGGGCGCTCGCTCCACCTCACCCTGCGCGCCCCCGCCGAACTCGCCCGCTATATCGCCCGCAAAGGTTCGATCTGCGTCGATGGGGTCAGTCTGACGGTGAACCAGGTACAGGGTGCCGAGTTCACCCTGAACATCGTCCCCCACACCGCCGCCCAGACCCTAATCGGCCACTATCGCCCCGGAAGCCGGGTCAATCTGGAGGTCGATCTGATCGCCCGCTATCTGGAGCGGCTGCTGCTTGGCGAGGCGGAGAGTCCCGCTACCGCAGGTAGCGGGGTTACCCTTGAACTGCTGCAACGCAGTGGTTTTGCCTAGGGGGGAGCGGGCTACCCAGTGTGGCGTACCCGCCCCGCCCGCTGGCAGTCCACTTGATAGAGTTTGACACGGCCATCTTTGCGCAGCTTCAGCGCCGATAGCTTGCCCCCCCAGACGCAACCGGTATCCACGGCGTAGACACTCCCCAGCTCGCGATACCCCAACGTTGACCAGTGACCAAAAACAATGCGCTGTCCCGCCGCCCGTCGCCCCGGGATTGCATACCAAGGTTTGTAACGCGGATCCTGTGAGCCGGGGGCACCCTTCTCTTCCAGGGCCAGACGGCCATTGCTGTCGCAGTAGCGCATACGGGTGAAGCAGTTGATGATAAAACGCAAGCGCTCCCAACCGTGCAGTTGCTCACTCCAGCGGTCGGGCTGATTGCCATACAAATTTTCCATCAGCTCCCCGAAGCGATCCCCCTGTAACACCTGTTCCACCTCCTGCGCCCGTTTTAATGCGGTGACCACGTCCCACTGCGGTGGCAATCCCGCATGAATCATGCTGACGTGTCGCGAGTGGTTATGGTGCATCAATGGGCGGTAGCGCAACCAGGTGATCAGCTCTTCACAGTCCGGGGCATCCAGCACTCCGTTGAGCGTCACATTTTTGCCGCGATGGGCATTATTGCCCTGCGCCAGGGCGAGCAGATGCAGGTCGTGATTGCCTAGCACCACTACCGCCCGATCCCCTAACCCTTTGACCATTCGTAGCACCGCCAGCGAGTCGTGACCGCGATTTACCAGATCCCCAGCAAACCATAAACGATCCTTCGCCGGGTCGAAACGAAGTGTCTCAAGCAGGTGCATGAGGGCATCGTAACAACCTTGAACATCTCCGATAGCATAGACCGACATCCCCCCTCCTCAGGCAACCATCGCTCGACAACCCGCCATAAGCTGAAAAAAATTACCCGAAATGACACCAAGAATCCTGCTGCCATAACGACTCCATGGACTCGCCATTATATGTCATCAAGATTGCATATTCATGTCAAAATGTTTGTGATGTAGAGAGATCTCCGCCGATTACCCGCGTAGCCCGGCGCTTTTGAGTGCGGCGTGAATGAGTGCTTCGCTACTCATCCCTTCGCCCTCAATCCCTTTGACTAGGCGGGTCGCCTCTGCGGGCTTATAACCGAGGGCTTGGAGGGCCTCAATCGCTTCACTCACTGGGCTTAGGGTGCGGACGAAGGGTGCCGGGCGACCGGGCTGCGAGCTGGGAAGGGTGGGGGTGATTGGGGTGAGGGTGGCGAGGCGGTCGCGCATTTCGACAATCAGGCGTTGGGCGGTTTTATTGCCAACTCCGGGGATGCGTACCAGACTGGCGCTATCCTCCTGTTGGACACAGTAGATAAACTGCTCGGCGCTCATTCCGGAGAGGATCGCTAAGGCCATTTTGGAGCCGACTCCGTTGACCTTGAGGAGTGCGCGAAAGAGTCCCTTCTCCTCCTCGTTGGCAAAGCCGTAGAGGATATGGGCATCTTCACGCACCACTAGGTGGATGTAGAGGGCAAGCGGTGCGCCCGCTTCCGGTAGGTCGAAAAAGAGGGAGAGTGGGGCCTCGATCTCGTAGCCGATTCCGCCCACCTCCAGCATTAGCATGGGGGGACGCTTATAGAGCAAGGTACCGCGCAGGTGGCCGATCATCGCCACCCCCGGTTGCCAAGGGCCAGGCGCATGGGGAGACGTTTATCAAGCAAGGTACCGCGCAGATGGCCGATCATCGCCACCCCCGGTTGCCAAGCTGGGCCAGGCGTTGGTGGTGGGCATGGGTAATCGCGACGGCGAAGGCATCAGCTTCGTCGCTACTGGGGTCGTGGGCGAGTTGCAGAAGGCGTTTGATCATAAACTGTACCTGCCCCTTGTCAGCCCCCCCGCGTCCGACGATGGCCTGCTTGACCAGGCGGGTGCTGTATTGGGCGATGGTGAGGTTAAACTCGACTCCAGCGCAGATGGCGGCCCCTCGGGCCTGCCCCAGTTTCAGGGCGGAGGCGGCATTTTTTGCCATAAAGACCTCTTCTAAGGCCATCTCCTCGGGGGCGTGTTCGGCGACGACGCGCTTCAGGCCGCTGAAAATCTCACCGAGTCGCTGCGGAAACTCCGGCTGACGGGCGGCGATGACACCACCGGCGACCCAACGGGTGCGGATTCCGTCGCTGTCGATGATGCCGTAGCCGGTGATGCGTGAGCCGGGGTCGATGCCGATGATGCGGCGCTGCGCCGACACCGGGTGGTTGCTGCTGGTCAACCGATTGCGTCGAGGATGTCGTCGCTGATGTCGGCGTTGGTGTAGACCTCTTGGACATCATCGAGATCTTCCAGCATGTCGATCATTTTCAGCATCCGCTCTGCAGTTTCACGCTCCAGCTCGGCGCGGGTGGCGGCGTAATAGGTGACTTCGGCACTCTCTGGGGTGTGACCAGCGGCGAGTAGCGCCGAGCGTACTGCTTCAAACTGCTCTGAAGTGGTAACCACCTCCAGGGAGCCGTCGTCGTTGGTGACGATATCCTCCGCTCCCGCTTCCAAGGCCGCTTCCATCAGGAGATCCTCTTCGGTTCCGGGGGCAAAGCTGATAAAGCCCTGCTTGGTGAAGAGATAGGCGACCGAGCCGTCGGTGCCGAGGTTGCCGCCGTGTTTGCTGAAGGCGTGGCGAACTTCCGAGGCGGTGCGGTTGCGGTTGTCGGTCATGCAGTCAACCATTACCGCCGTGCCGCCGGGGCCGTAGCCTTCGTAGCGAATCTCTTCGTAGTTAGCGCTTTCGTCTTCCCCGGCCCCGCGCTTGATCGCACGCTCAATGGTATCCTTCGGGACGTTGGCACCGTTGGCCTTATCAAACGCCAACCGTAGACGCGGGTTGCAGTCGATCTCACCGCCTCCGCTGCGTGCCGCTACCGTCACCTCGCGCAGCAGCTTCGTCCACATCTTGCCACGCTTCTTATCATTCGCAGCTTTTTTATGCTTGATATTGGCCCACTTGCTATGACCTGCCATCGTTGCACTACCTTTCTCTTTAATGAATTACAATTCGGGATAATTTGTAAATTGGCCTTGGCCATCCCTCCGGTCAATACCTTGATCGGAAAGCGTCAAGCGGGGCATTTCGCCCCAAGGACTCAGCCACTTACGGCGGGACTTTCGCTGTGAGCGGTCAAGGTGGCCGGAATGACGATCAAGGCCGTAAATTACGTCGCTATGCTCCTGCTATCGCCACATCGACTTGCTCTTTAATGAATTACAATTCGAAATAATTTGTAAATTACGGCTGCTATGCTGAGGAGAGAGCCGAAAAAAGCGTAGCGGTGACACTGCTTGTCAAGAGAGTGGCGTATACACCTCGCCTCTTCCGGCTCTATGCAACCGCCCGTCACCCCCACCGGTCTCCAGAAAAAAGGTGCCGCTGGCACCTCTCTTCCCGCAACCTCGGGAGGTGTACTGCCGCTTACCCGCGACGGTAGCGCTTACGGAACTGATCGACCCGACCTGCGGTATCAACCAGCTTCTGCTTGCCGGTATAGAAGGGGTGGCAACTGGAGCAGACCTCGACATGAAGATCCTCACCCAGCGTAGAGCGGGTCGTGAAGCCGGCACCGCAACTACACACCACATTGATTTCATTGTACTTTGGATGAATATCCGCTTTCATGATGGCCTCGATAGGGTTCGCGTGGTTTTCTCTGGTTCTCACCGCGCCAAAGCGTCTCCACTTGGCACTGGCGAAGAAAGCCGGGCATTATACGCCAAGATCGCCTCTCGCCTCAACTATTTTTTTTATAGGTTCTAGGCGGTAGTAGGTTCTAGGTTCTAGATGCTAGGCTCTAGGTGGTAGTAGGTTCTAGGTTCTAGATGCTAGGCTCTAGGTGGTAGTAGGTTCTAGGTTCTAGATGCTAGGCTCTAGGACACCTCGCCCCTCGTACCTCGTACCTCGCACCTCGCACCTCGAACCTAGCGCCTCGCACCTCGCACCTCGCACCTCGCACCTCGCACCTCGCACCTCGAATCTACTCTTGCTTCAACGAATGAATCAATGCCGCATGGGCGATGAGTTGGCGTTCGCGGCGGCAGCGTTGGGCATGGATAATCGCTTGCAGGTCGGCGAGTGCCTGGTCGAACTGGTCGTTGATGACGATATAATCAAACTCCCCGCAGTGGGCAATTTCAGCGGCGGCTTCACCGATGCGCCGCTGGATCACCTCCGGGGCATCCTGGCCGCGTCCGGTGAGGCGCTGATAGAGCGCCTCGCGGGAAGGGGGGAGGATAAAGATAGTCACGGCATCAGGCAGGCGTTGGCGCACCTGCGCGGCTCCCTGCTGGTCGATCTCCAGGATGACATCATGCCCCTGCTGACGCAGTGCTTCGAGAGCAGGCTGGGCAGTACCGTAGTAGTTGCCAAAAACCTCGGCATACTCCAGGAAAGTGTTGGCGGCGAGCATCGCCTCAAACCCGCTACGCTCGGTAAAGTGGTACTCAACCCCATCCCGCTCACCCGGACGCGCCGCCCGGGTAGTGTGGGAGATGGAGAGCGCAAGCCCGCTATCGGCCTGCAAAAGAGCCTTGACCAAACTGCTTTTCCCCGCCCCGGAGGGGGCAGAGATGACAAGTAGTGTACCATAAATCATACAGTTTTTACCTCAAACCTAGAACCTAGAACCT
>SLIM01000190.1 GCA_007135625.1 Gammaproteobacteria bacterium | reverse complement strand
GGGGGGGCAATCTCTTCAACCAGATCGGGGCGCGGCTGGGCGACCGGCTCTTCAACCAGGTCGGGGCGCGGCTGGGCGACCGGCTCTTCGACCGGGGTGGGGCGCGGCTGGGCGACCGGCTCTTCGACCGGGGTGGGGCGCGGCTCTGGTTGCGGGCGCGGCTCGGGGGTGGCCGCTCGGGCCGCAGCCTGGGTGAGCTGCTCCTGCACCTGTCCTAGCTGCTCATCCTTGAGGGTGAGCATGCGCTGCATGTCGCGAATCTGCTCTTCCAGCAGGTCTAGGCGACTGCGCAGTTGGTCATTCTCGCGGCGTGAGGCCTCTGCCGCCTCTTGGGCAACGGCTAGCTCCTGTTCCAGTCGCTGGATCCGTCCCCGCGCCTCGGGGCTCTCTTCGCTGGGGGCGACGATTTTCAGCTCGCCATCGGGGCGGGCGCTGGGCGCTGGGGTGGCGGCGGGACGGGCGGGACGAGCAACCTCGCCGGCGGCTGCCGGGGGACGGTGGGTGATCTGGCTGCGGTATTGGTTACGCGCCTGGATGGGGTCTATCGCCAACACTTCGCTGGCGGCGGGGATGTGCAGCATGACTCCCCGTCGTATATTATTGATATTGCCGTCAACGAAGGCGTGCGCGTTGGCCTGCTGAATGGCGATCACCATCTGGCTCATCTCGCTACCGGGGTATTGGTAGCGCTGGGCGACGCTCCACAAGGTCTCTTGCGGGCGTACCGGGCCGTGTTCCCGAGGGCCGGTCGTTGCGGCTGGTGGCGGCTGTCCGGGGCGGGGGGTGGCGAGGGTGGTCTGCTGCTCGTCGGCGCGTCCGCGCATCGGGGTGACCACCGGCCCACTGACCGCTGGCGGTGGCTCGCTGATGCCGACCACCGGGCCGCTGTGGCGCTGACCGAGGGCCGCTGGAGTGGCGGCGACCTGGCGCTGTTCGGTAGGGGGGTCGAGGAGTACGGTGTACTCACGGATCATCCGCCCTTCCGGCCAGTTGACCTCAATCAGAAAGTTGAGGAAGGGTTCGCGTACCGGCTCGCGGGAGGTGACCCGAATGATCGTTGAGCCATCACCTTTCTCAAGAGGCTGAAAGTTTAACCGGGTGAGTAGATGGGAACGCTCGACCCCGGCCCGTTGAAAGGCATCCCGGGAGGCCAACTGAACTCGAACGGCATCCAGTGTGCCCTTGCGTACCGAGCGCAGCTCAATCTCTCCCTGAAAACTCTCATACAGCGCAGAGTGCGCACGAATGTCCCCTAGCCCAAGGGCTGCGGCGTTGAAGGAAGCCGCACCGAGAGCGAGTGCGATAGCAAGGGATAGCTTACGAACCATGGTTCCCCCTGGATGTGCCAGTCGAGTCCTGTTTTCTGCTGAGTCGAACACCTTGTTCCACCATTTCTTGTGTAGCTACATGATGCGGAGGAGGGACATGCTAATTGCCCCATTCCCAGGGTTACTACTGACCGCTGAGAGTACTCTGCGAGTTTGCGGTAACGATAAACGACAATTGCGTTTTTATCAAATCTTTTCGCTCAATACCTCTCTTTCTTGCTAAATCATCCGAGAAGACTTCCGTAACTCATTGATTTTACAAGAAGCGGCAAGAGAGCAAAAATTATATCAAAAAACCATAGTTTAGTGCCTACCTCGCTAGCAGGATGCGTACCATCCGGCGCAGCGGTTCGGCAGCACCCCATAGAAGCTGATCTCCCACAGTAAATGCGTTGAGGTACTCCCCACCCATCGCCAATTTACGCAAGCGGCCAATAGGTATCGTTAAGGTTCCGGTTACGGCGGTAGGGGTGAGGCGTTGCAGGGTCTCTTCGCGCTGGTTCGGGATCACCTCGACCCACGGATTAGCGTTGGCAATGAGCGGTTTGATCTCGTCAAGTGGAAGATTACGGTTGAGTTTGATGGTAAGGGCTTGGCTGTGGCAGCGCATCGCGCCGATGCGTACACAGGTGCCGTCAATCGGGATTGGCTGATCGCTGCGTCCGAGGATCTTGTTGGTTTCGACTCCGCCTTTCCACTCCTCTTTGCTCTGGCCACCCTCCACGGCTTTGTCGATCCAGGGGATCAGGCTACCGGCGAGGGGGGCACCGAAGTTGGCCGTCGGAAACTCGCCACTGCGCAGGGTCGCCGCTACTTGGCGGTCGATCTCTAGGATTGCGGAGTGGGGATCGGCCAGCAGTGGGGCGGCCTGCTGGTGAATCGCTCCCATTTGGGCGATCAGTTCACGCATGTTCTTGGCCCCGGCCCCGGAGGCGGCCTGGTAGGTCTGGGAGGTGACCCACTCGACCAGTCCGGCACGAAATAGCCCACCGAGGGCCATGAGCATCAGGCTGACGGTGCAGTTGCCGCCGATAAAATCTTTGACACCGCGCTGCAGAGCATCACCGATCAGCTCGCCATTAACCGGATCGAGAACAATGACTGCGTGGTCGGCCATGCGTAGGGTGGAGGCGGCATCAATCCAGTAGCCCTGCCAACCCGCTGCCCGCAGTTGCGGGAAGATCGCCGAGGTGTAGTCGCCCCCTTGGCAAGTGACAATCACCTCCATTTCGGCAAGGGCCTTCAGGTCGTTGGCATCGACCAGCGGTGCCGCTCCATGACCTACATCCGGCCCCGGCTGCCCGACTTGGGAGGTGGTAAAAAAGTACGGCTCGGCAATCTGCGCAAAATCCCCTTCCGCCTCCATCCGCTCCATCAGCACCGAACCGACCATCCCACGCCAGCCGACAAAACCTACTCGCTTCACTATAACACCTCACTATTAAATCTTCATTTTCAGGTTTGAGATTCGAGATTCGAGATTCGAGGCTCTAGGCTCGAGATTCGAGGCTCTAGGCTCGAGATTCGAGGCTCTAGGCTCGAGATTCGAGGCT
>SLIM01000360.1 GCA_007135625.1 Gammaproteobacteria bacterium | reverse complement strand
TTAAGGGTTAAGGGTTAAGGGTTAAGGGTTAAGGGTTAAGGGTTAAGGGTTAAGGGTTAAGGGTTAAGGGTTAAGGTATTTTATGTTGTGGTTTTTGTAGATCTGCTTCTCGGTTTGCATGGTGCAGTAGGGGGTTGGCGGAACCGCTATCGCGTTTCACCCTGCAGTGAGCCAGGGTGTTGGAGGATGCTTTACAGGCTGGGAACGAGGCGTGTGGTACCCAGGAACAGCACGAGCCTTAACCCTTAACCCTTAACCCTTAAAACCTAACCCTTAACCCTTAACCCTTAAAAACACGCTACCGCCCTACCGTTACATTATCCGGCATAGGGCTTTGTCTCTGCTGTAGGGCGATGCTTCGTTGGTAGCTATCGCTGTTCATCGCGTGAACAGCTCCTATTGGAACCCATATCGCGTGAAGATGCAAGCCTCTACCCCTATATTTTGGACGCTCTGCTTGGCGAGTAGATCGCTTGTGCTTCTCACCAAGCCCCATTTTCACGGAATCGTTACCTTTTCAATACCCGCCTCGCTGAGTTTTCCGGCCAGTTGTTGCTTGGCTTGGTTGTCGCCATGTACCAGAACCACTTGGCGCGGGCGGTTGGGCATGGTGGTGATGAAGCGTACCAGTCCCGCTTGGTCGGCGTGGGCGGAGTAGCCGCCGAGGGTGTGGATGGCGGCGCGAATCGGGTAGCGCTTGCCTTCGAGTTCAACCCAGCCGCCGCGTGGGCCGTACTGCTGAATCGCCCGTCCGGGGGTGCCTCTGGCTTGGTAGCCGGTGAAGAGGATGTCGTGCCGGGGGTCGCCGAGCATCGCTTTGAGGTAGTTGACGATGCGTCCGCCGGCGCACATGCCGCTGGCGGCGATGACGATGGCGGGGCGGGCGGTGCGGGTGAGGTAGTCGACGGTCTGCAGGTGGGTGCTGTGGTCGCCGATGGTGAGCAGTTGTTCGAAGGCGAGGGGGTGGCGACCGGCGGCGACTCTGCTTTTGGCTTCGCGATCCCAGTGGTCGCGTAGGCGGCGGTAGCCTTGGGTGAAGTCGGCGGCGAGGGGGGAGTCGAGGATGATTTCGATGTCGTCCCACGGTAGCCCTGGCGCGGCTTCTTGGTCGCCGTGGTGGTGGATGATCTGTTCCAGTTCGTAGAGCAGCTCTTGAGTCCGTCCGATGCTGAAGGCGGGGATCAGAATGGTGCCGCGATTGCTCAGGGCGTGTTCCGCAATCTGCCGCAGGCGCTGCTGTCGGCTGCTGCGCGGTTCGTGGTTGCGGTCGCCGTAGGTGCTCTCCAGTACGACGAGGTCGGCTCCTTCGCTGGGGGTGGGGTCGGGGAGTAGCGGGGTGTCGGGGGAGCCGAGGTCGCCGGAGAAGAGGAGTCGCTGTGGCGCTCCTTGCTGCTCTAGCTGGAGTTCGATATAGGCGGAGCCGAGGATGTGGCCGGCGACTTGAAGTCGGATTTTGAGTGGAGGGTCGGTTGCGGGGAGGGTTTGCCATTGGTTGTAGGGGAGTGGCTGAAGTTGGCTGCCAATCTGTGCTACGACTCGTTCAATTAGTTTTTTGTCGCGGGTGAAGCCGACCCGTAAGGCATCTTCGAGTACTAACGGGAGGAGCGCTGCCGAGGCTTCGCTGCAGTAGATCGGCCCCTTAAACCCGGCGGCGAGTAGGTAGGGAAGGCGGCCTATGTGGTCAATGTGGATGTGGGTGACGAGTAGCGCTCGTAGCCGTTCAATCGGAAAGTCGATGGTGTGCGGTGATTCTCCGGGCGGTGGTGCCTCTTCGCCCTGAAATAGGCCGCAGTCGATGAGTACTGAGCTGCCGTCGGCGAGGCGTAGCTCGTGGCAGGAGCCGGTGACTCCGTCGATGGCACCGTGGTGGAGTAGGTGGTAGGGGGTGGGTGTGGTGTGCATGTAGTCGCTCAATTTTTGATGGTCAGAGGTTCTCGGATCGCATCCGGCGGTAATCCCCTGAGCGCATCTTCAAGTCGATCTTCGATTAGCCATTGAATTGCCGAGCGAAGACTCGCATGTGCCTCTTCAAGGGTCTCTCCTTGCCCGTTGGCACCAGGAAACTCTGGTGCAACGGCCCAGTAACCACCCTCAGGTGCGGTTTCTATGATGGCCATAACTTCACCTTTCATTGGCGCAACACCTCTTGGTTAGTGCGTTGCAGCGCTCTTCACCAAGCCCTTGGAATAAAGGCTGGGGGGTTTTGGATGGCGGCGGAGTCGCCGGTGGCGCGGATGCTGAAGAGGCCGCGTTTACTCGCCATCTCTTCGGCTTTGGCATCGGCGCTGAGCCAGGCAACACCGCCGTGGAGGATGTTGTGGCGATAGCGCGGTACCCAGGTTTTGAAGTGGTTGAGTTTGTCGATGAAACGGGTGACATCTTTGGGTCTAAGGGTGGTTTTTACTTCGATGATGACGACCGCTTCGCCGTTGTGTGCGATGATGTCGAACTCGTAGCCGCCACCGTCCGGTAGCTTGCCTTTGAGGCGGGTGGTGGTGTCCTGAATGGCGATGCCACGCTGGTTGAGAATGGCGACTAGGTCGCCTTCTACCAGTGATTCCATGAGCTTTCCCCATTGGCTGGTGAAGAGTTCTTCTAGTTTCTTGATGCTTCGTCCGGTCTCTTTGATCTGGCGGTCGGTCTCTTGGAACTCCCGATCAGTTTCTTGGAACTTCCGGTCGGTCTCTTGAAACTTCCGGTCGGTCTCTTTGAACTGACGATCGGTCTCTTTGAACTTCTGGTCGGTCTCTTTGAAGAGCGCCCATACTTCTTCTAGTGTTACACTCAATCTTCGCTTTACCTCTTTTCTACGCTCTCACGGAATCGTCACCTTTTCAATGCTCTGAGAGCTGATTTTTTTGGTCAGTTATTGCTGGGCTTGGTCGTCG
>SLIM01000282.1 GCA_007135625.1 Gammaproteobacteria bacterium | reverse complement strand
GTGCAATCGGAATCAAGCGGCCCTCGCGCTCCCATCGTTGCAGTGTCTTAACCGACACGCCCAGCAGCTTTGCGGCCTTGCCTCTACTCATAGTGCTTTCCATGTCGTCGATTATACATCATCACGCACCGTTCGCAATACTAGAGTTTAGCTCCTCGGCTATTCGGTGCGAGTACGCCCAATCACGCTGACAATGACCTTCCGCTGCTCACCGATGCGCTCGGCTTTTAGGGTAAAGCTGCCGTTGTAGGCAGTTCCACGACTATAAAAGATCAGGTTACGGTTGTTGTCAAGGGTAATGCCGGGGTAGCGTTCATGGCTAAGACGCGCTAAGGTGGGGAGGTCGTTACCCCGATAGTTGCGCAAGGTGCAAGAGCGGTCATCCAGGCGGGGAACGGTCAGGCTCGGGTCGCAGTGTTTATCCTTATCGGTGATGCCGATAAACCAGCCGTCATCCTTGCGAACTGCGGCTACTCGGATATCGGTCGATTTTGCAATCGCCTCGTTACGCGCTAACGTAAACAGGAGGTAGACATCCCGGCTGGCACCTTTCAGGCGCTGCTTCTCCATCATGTCGCGAAAGGCGGGAGCGGCCATGGTGAGCAGGATGCTCAGTATTACAAGGGTGATTAGCATCTCCAGCAGGGTCAAGGCACGCTGTGGTGTCCGCTGCATGGTTTTATCCTCTCGACGGATTTTTTAAAAAGATGGATTTTTTTAAAAAAAGAGGGGGATAAATCCCCCTCTTTGTTCCTGCAACTACGGCTCGACCTGCGTCGTTTCGACCCGCGTCGGTTCAGCCTGTGTCGGCTCGACCTGTGTCGGTTCGGCCTGCGTCGGCTCATCGCTCACCTTTACCCGATCTCTTATCCCATCCATTATTTTCGGGCCAATTCCAGAGACCCTGACCAGCTCCTCAATACTGCGAAACGGTCCATTTTCGGTGCGGTAGGTGACAATTGCGTTGGCGCGTGTCTGGCCGATATTGGGTAAGGCGCTGGCCATTATCTCGGCAGATGCGCTATTGACATTGATCTTGGAGTCGGCGAAAAGCGAGAGGGGAAAGAGCAAAAAAAGGGCCAGCAGGCCGGGTAGCAGTTGTTTCAGCATTGTGGTGATCCTCCATTTGTTTGTTGAGTTTTGAGAATACAATTGTACTTGCAAGCAATTGAGGATGTCAATCGATTTTTTGGCTATTTGGAGAGAAATTTTGGCCAGAACTGTGACCAAGTTCAAACTTTCACCTTGTTCCCAAGTTCTGCTTGGCGAGTGGGTGCGATGACTTGGAGTCTGCGGGGTGTCTCTGTTTCTCTCTCTGTTTCTCTCTCTGTCTCTGTCTCTGTCTCTGCGAACTGCCGCGTTGTCGGGTATACTGCAAGCAGAGCTTGCTGGGCAGGTGTTCCTAAGTGGAGCTTGGGAACAAGGTGGTTTGGGAATAAGGTATCTCTTTACCCTTGAGCAGAGGATTTATAGCGATGAAGAGAAGAGCTTTTGTATCCACTGTTGCGCTGTTGCCGCACTCTGCCGGGTTGTTGCGGGCGGCTTCGGGCGACTACCCACCGCTTTTGCTTGCGCTAGTGGGGTATGAACGGCAGGCCGTTGTGCGTAGCTTTGTCCAATGAGCGGGGAGGGGTTGGTGTTGCTGCTGCGTCGCGGATTGGCTGCGCTGCTGTTGCTGGCGCTGCTGTTGCTGCTGGGTGGAGTGGTTGCGAGCGGTTGGCAGCTCTATGGTCAGCAGCAGCAGGTGCGGCAGTTGCAGGAGGATCGGGCGGAATTAAACAATGTCCGCTACGGATTGTTGAGTGTCGATGCCTGGGAGCAGCAGTTGACCGCGATTGTGGCGCGGCAGATTGAGGCGTTTGAGCTAACCGGGGAGGGGCGGGAGGAGTTGCGCCTGCGTCTGGAAGAGTTGATTCGGCAGTTGATCGATGCGACGAGCGAGGTGATGCGTTCCAGTTATCAGCAGCAAGGGGGGGTGGGCGGCTGGTTTAAGGAGCGGATGTTTGCGTTGTTGGTCGATGTGGAGGGGTTGAAGCGGGATGCTCCGCAGATTGCTGAGGCTTTTGTTCGCTATCTGGATGAGCCGGAGCATCGCGAGCAGTTGCAGCTCTATATTGCGGCGCAGATTCGGAGCTATACGGCGGAGACGATGGGAGAGACGGATTATACTCTCTATAATCAGTTGGTGGCGAACTATCAGGCGGCGGATGGTGCGGCGGCGTTGGAGCAGATCGGTGGGCGTTTGCAGGAGCTGGAGGCGGCGGCGCGGCAGAGTGCGTTGTGGTTGCTATTGGCGGCGTTGCCGCTGGTGATTGCGCCGTTGGTGCGCTGGCGTTGGCGCTTGACGGCGCTCTATCTGGCGCTGTTGCTGGCGTTGGTGCTGTTGACCTTGGGGGTGATGTTGCCGATGATTGAGATTGATGCGCGAATCGGTACGCTCTCTTTTCGTCTGGCGGGTGATGCGGTGCTGTTTCGTGATCAGGTGCTCTTTTTTCAGAGTAAGAGTATTCTGGAGGTGGTGGAGGTGCTGGTTATGGCGGAGGATCGAAAGCTGGCGGCGGTGGGGGGCTTGGTGCTGCTCTTTTCGGTGCTATTTCCGGTGACGAAGATGGTGTTGACGGCGTTTTGGTTGGGAGTGGCGCGAATGCGGGAGCGTGGCCATGCGCTGGTGACGTTTTTTGTCTTTCGCTCGGGGAAGTGGTCGATGGCCGATGTGATGGTGGTTGCGATCTTTATGGCATACCTCGGTTTTGCAGGGGTGATGGATAGCCAGTTGCGCCAGCTTGAGCGTCTGCATGGGGAGTTGCAGGTGGTGACGACCAGTAGCTCGGAGTTGCAAATCGGTTTTTATCTCTTTACCGCCTTTTGTCTTTTGGGGTTGATGATTTCCCAGTTGGCGGGTGATGGCGATGAGTCGCGAAGGTTGGCACGCAGTAAAGGTCTTTGACACGGGGATCACCCCGCCTCACCCCCTATCGACGCAGACCGGCTGGGGTCTTAACCTCTAGATATACCTTTTTGCAGGAGCCATGATCAAGGCCGAAGGGCATCCTATGCGGTAGATGCATCGGTTTAATTCTCAGCAGCCCTACAGGCTGCTTCAATTACTTTTTCGGAAAGGTAGTAACCAGATCGCTTTAACTCAACTAGGGATCCACGCAGGTCGATGAGTAGGCCGTGTCGGTATGCTTCGACCAGTAACCCTGCTGTACCCTTGACTGAGATGCCATATATTTCAGATGCGATTTTGCGGCCCCGCCGGTCGTCGATAATTGCGACGCATGGATGGCTGATGCGGGCGAGGGAGATTACTTCTGCCTCACCAGGGTCGAGTACAGAGATTAGGAGCGGATCGGGTACGGGTGCCGTGCGAACATGGATAAGCCATTGAGGATTGGTTAGGGAGTCAGCTGCTGGCTTGCCTAAACCGGCAATCGCAACCTCTTGATATACCGCTTCGGGAATCCAGTATTCGTAGAATAGAGCGGTGAATAAGTCTAAACGATCAAGTAGCGAAAAAGCCACGAGCGGCCCGGCATTAATAATTCCGCGTTCTATCATGGGCGGGCGAACTCCTGTGCAAGCTCTTCGTCTGTAAGGTCTACTACCGGCACCCCGGCGCGGCTGGCGGCGATTAGGAAGGCGACACGGCCTTTACCGCAGAGTGTGCCTGCTTTGCCGGAGGAGATGCGCCCGGTCTCAAAGAGCTTTAATGCTAACAGAAAGCGTGCTTCGTCAGAGAACTGTTCGCCGCGTTCGGCTGCGGCGGGAAGCCCTTCGAGTGGTAGCTCTAAGATCATGGTGTTCATGCGTTTGTTCTCCGGTGTTTTAGTGTGGAGGATCGTCGCTACGCTACCGCATTCCGTTGCTGAGGTGCGTAAGGTGTGGCACGATGTGGCTTTGCTACTCCATTAGACGGTTGCGTAACTGCTGGGTAGGAGATTAGAGTGTAACGCCTCGCAGGAGAGCGGTAAAGAGCGAACGGATTCCACTGTATAGACTCGGAAGATAAGAGGTGTACATGCTACTCCCTTGATAAGTGGCACCACCACCCCGCCTCACCCCCTATCGACGCAGACCGGCTGGGCTCTTAATCTCTAGAATCTGAGCCGTTGAAGCGAAAGTTTTGAAATTCTTCTCCACATCCGACTATAATGGGGGGTTCTCCTTGGTGGGTCTTACGGTGGTGGCGCATACGCTAATCCATGATCATTCGAGCGGTTGCCTGCGCAGGGCGGCTAGAAGCCAAGGGGTTCTCTGGTGGCCCGCTGCGGGTGATGGACAAGATTCACCTGCGGCTGTCAGGGCAACACCTTTACTCTGTAACCTAAACTTCTTTCTACCGACCTAGAGATATCGACATGGCAGACCTTTCCAAGTACCGAAATATCGGCATCTTCGCGCATGTGGACGCGGGTAAAACCACTACTACTGAGCGCATTCTAAAGCTCACCGGCAAGATCCACAAACTTGGCGAGGTGCATGATGGGGAGTCCACCATGGACTTCATGGCCCAGGAGGCCGAGCGCGGTATCACCATCCAATCGGCTGCCACCTCCTGCTTCTGGAAGGATCACCGTTTCAACGTCATCGACACCCCCGGACACGTTGACTTCACCATTGAGGTCTACCGCTCGCTCAAGGTGCTGGATGGTGGTATCGGTGTCTTCTGTGGCTCCGGCGGAGTCGAGCCGCAGTCGGAGACCAACTGGCGCTATGCCAATGAGTCGGAGGTTGCGCGGGTTATCTTCGTCAACAAGCTCGACCGCATCGGTGCCGATTTCTACCGCGTTGTGGCGCAGGTCGAGAAGGTTCTCGCTGCCAATCCGCTGGTCATGGTGCTGCCAATCGGTATCGAAGAGAACTTTACCGGGGTGGTCGATCTGCTGACCCGCAAGGCGTGGGTCTGGGATGAGAGTGGCGACCCCATGAAATACGAGATTATTGATCCGCCTGAGGAGATGGCGGAGCAGATTGCGGAGTGGCGCGAAAAGCTGATTGAGAAGGCTGTGGAGCAGGATGATGCGCTGATGGAGAGCTATCTCGATGGGGAGGAGCCTTCGGTTGAGGATATCAAGCGCTGTATCCGCAAGGGGACGATTGCCCTTGACTTTTTTCCGACCTATTGCGGTTCTGCCTTCAAGAACAAGGGTATGCAGTTGGTGCTTGATGCGGTGGTCGATTACCTGCCGAGTCCTACTGAGGTTAAGCCCCAGCCCGAGGTCGATGAGGAGGGGGTGGAGACCGGTGAGTTTGCGATTGTCGATCCCGACCGCCCCTTGCGGGCGCTGGCCTTTAAGATTATGGATGATCGCTATGGGGCGCTGACCTTTACCCGTATCTATTCGGGGAAGATCAAGAAGGGCGATACCGTAATGAATAGCTTTACCGGTAAGACCGAACGGATTGGCCGCATTGTGGAGATGCACGCCGATGAGCGCATTGAGTATGACCAGGCGAGCGCGGGAGATATTGTCGCGCTAATCGGCATGAAGAATGTGCAGACCGGTCACACTCTGTGCGATCCTAAGCATCCCGCTACGCTGGAGCCGATGGTTTTCCCTGATCCGGTTATTTCTATCGCTATTGCTCCGAAGGATAAGGCCGCTGTCGATAAGCTTGGTATCGCGCTGAGCAAGATGATTGCGGAAGATCCCTCGTTTCGGGTGGAGACGGATGAGGAGAGCGGTGAGACGATCCTTAAGGGGATGGGTGAGCTGCATCTCGATATTAAGATCGATATCCTTAAGCGTACTCATGGTATTGATGTGGTCGTCGGTAAGCCGCAGGTCGCCTATCGTGAGACGATCACTAAATCGGTTTCCGATAGCTATACCCACAAGAAGCAGACTGGTGGCTCTGGGCAGTTCGCTAAGATCGATTACACCATTGAGCCGGGTGAGACGAATAGCGGCTATGTTTTTGAGTCGGCAGTCACTGGCGGTAATGTGCCGCGTGAGTTCTGGCCTGCGGTCGAAAAGGGCTTTAGGACGATGATGGATGCGGGGGTACTCGCGGGCTATCCAGTTTTGGATGTTAAGGTTATTCTGCGTGATGGCTCTTTCCACGCCGTTGACTCTTCGGCCATTGCTTATGAGATCGCTGCTCGCGCCGCTTTCCGCCAGAGTATTCCCAAGGCCGGGCCGCAACTGCTGGAGCCGATTATGAAGGTCGATGTCTTTACCCCGGATGACCATGTGGGCGATGTGATCGGCGACCTGAACCGCCGCCGCGGTATGATTCGCGATCAGGATACTGCGCCGACTGGGGTGCGTATTAAGGCAGATGCCCCTCTCTCCGAGATGTTCGGCTATATCGGCGATTTGCGTACCATGACCTCCGGACGTGGTCAGTTCTCCATGGAGTTCTCTCACTTCTCCCAATGCCCCAATAATGTGGCCGAGGTGGTGATTAAAGAGGCCAAGGAGCGTAAGCAGGCCTAGGATTCTACCGTATGCCGCTGCTCTCTCTTTTCGAGAGAATAGAGACTCTCAGCGGCTTTATCCTATAATGACAGCGAAAACAGGAGAGAGTTATGCTTTCTGAACACCACGATATTGACCATGAGTTTCCTGAGTACCATGAGCAGTTGTTGGCCTTGCAGGCGCAGGATGCCGAATTTGCCGAGTTGGTAGCTCGTCACGATCAGCTCGATGATGAGATTCGCGAACTGGAGGAGCGTCAGACTCCGGTGGCGGATGAGACCATTGAGAAGATGAAGTTTTCCCGCGCTGCGATGAAGGATGAGATCTATCAGCGCTTGCGCAAGGCTAATCCCGCGTAAGATTTGGAAGGGTGTTGCCCTTCAGGGTGGCCTACCGTGCTGCCCTGAGGGATGGCCTACTGTTCTATCCTGAAGGGAAGCCTAGCGTGCTATTCTGAAAGATGGCCTACAGTGCTTACCCTGAAGGGAAGCCTACCGTGCTATCCTGAAGGTTGGCCTATGTGCTGCCCGGAAGGGCCGCTTATCTGCACTTCAGGATGGTCTGCCTGATGCTGGCTCTCTTTAGTAATACCGCGATTCCGCTGCTGCTAGCGCTGCTGCTAGCGCTGCTGCTGGCCCGTTGGTTTCAGTCTCCCACCTCTCCGCTCCACCTTTTAGATCATCCTAACGAGCGTTCGCTGCATCAGCGACCGATTCCGCGTAGTGGTGGTGTCGCTATTCTTGCCGCTCTGCTGCTCGGCTGGTCGCTGCTTCCTGCGGTTGCTGGTGTGGGTTGGATTATTGCCGGTGGTGTTTTTATTGCTCTGGTGGGGTTGTGGGACGATACCGGTCATCTGCCGGTGCCGGTGCGGCTGCTGGCGCAGACTCTTGCCGTTGCTTTGCTCTGGAGTGGGGGGCTTGCGGTGAGTAGTGTGCCGCTGCCGCCGCCAACTCTTGCGCTGGGTCCGCTCCTTGGTGGGGTTTTTACCCTGGTCGGCGGGGTGTGGATGATTAATTTGTATAATTTTATGGATGGTATGGATGGGCTCGCTGCGGGTATGGGGGTGATCGCTTTTGCCACCCTTGCCCTGTTGGGGCTGCTCGCTGGGGATCTGCTCTTTGCCCAGCTTACCTTGGTTCTCGTTGCCGCATTGCTCGGCTTTTTGGTCTGGAATGCTCCTCCTGCGGGTATTTTTCTCGGCGATTCCGGTTCGGGACTCCTCGGTTTTCTTGCGATAGCCTTTGCTCTGCTGGCGGAGCAGCGCGGTATTGTGCCGCTCTGGATCGCCCTGACCCTTTTTGCTCCCTTTATTTTTGATAGCAGTTACACCTTGATCAAGCGTCAACTGCGCGGTGAGCGGGTGTGGCAGCCGCATCGTGAGCATCTCTATCAGCAGCTTATTACTAGCGGTTGGAGCCATCGCCGTACTTTGGTGTGGGGCTATCTGCTGATGCTCTTTACCGCTGCCTCTGTTTTCGCCGCTGCCTATGCTCCGGTGGTGGTGCAGTGGGGGGTATTGCTGTTTTTGTTGTTGGGGTATAGTGTGATTGCGCTGCTGATTCAGCGCAATGGAGGGGATTAGCTCGTCTCGCACCTATAACGCAATAATCTCTAGCTCTAGGTCGAGTTGGCGGGCGGTTTCTGGGTTGGTAATTACTGCGATTCCGGCTGGATCACGGTTGAGGTAACACGCTGCGACGCGGCGCAGGTCGTCGAGTTGGACTTCCAGGATGCGCTGGCGGTAGCGGCGGCGCTGTTCGGGGGTGCGGCCATGAAGGCTGTTGTAAAAGGCTTTTTTGGCTTCGCCAGCGGGGGAGCCGGGTTTGTCGATGTTGGAGATGATCCCCAGTACCGCCTCTTCCAGTAGCCGTTCGCTGTGGCGGTTGGTGAGTAGCCAGTCGATGCTGCGGTCGAAGTCGGTAAGGGTCTCTTGCAGTCGCGGGTCGCGGTAGGAGTAGAAGCGAAAGGCTCCGGTGTCACTGTCGAAGCCCGCTCCGCCGCCGTAGGCTCCGCCCTGTTCGCGAATGGTGCGGTGGAGAAAGTTGTTGCGCAGAAATGGGGCAAGGACGGTGAGTGCGGCAGCGTCGGGGTGGCTGGAGGGGACGCTGGTAAAGACCTTGGCGCAGAAGTTGACCTGGGTGGAGGTAGTCCACGCCTGGCGGATGGGGTGGGGGTCGAGGGTCGGTGCGAAGGGGGCGCTGGGTCGGCTGGGCAGGTCGCCCCAGCTCTCTGCGACTACCCGTAGCAGCTCGTCGCGCTGCTCCTCTTCGCCAATTAGCAGAATCTGTTTGCTGGCCTGTTGCAGTTGCTCGCCGAGGTGGTCGAGGCGCTGTTGCAGTTGCTGCGGGGCCTGTTCCTGACGAATCGATTCATCCAGCCGTTTGAGGGATTGAATCCCGGCCAGTCCCCCCCAGCGGTGGTCGAGGGCGGCGGTGGGGGTGAGGCCGGCGGCGGCGGCGGCGAGGGCGAGGAGGTGGCCGCGACGGGTCACTTGCTGTTCGTGCTGAAGTCGCTCTTGGGCGATCAGTTCGCGAATGCGGGCGGTTTCGTCGAAGCGGGCGCTCTCTAGGGTTTCGCGCAGGAGCCGTGAGAGTGCGGCGTGGTTGCGCAGGAGCGCTTTGCCGGAGAGGGCGAAGAAGCCGCGCTGCTGCATGACATCTTGCATACTGCCACGAATCGAGAGTCTGGCCCCGATACCGCCGGTGACTGCCGCTTGTTGTGCCTGAGTGGTAAGGTAGTCGCGTCCGCCGCTGCCGACTTCGGTCAATAGGTCGCAGTAGAGCGGTAGCAGATCGGCCTCTTCGGGCGAGAGGGCGGGGAGGTCGATGATCAGTTGCTGGTAGACCAGTCCGTTCGTGCCGCGTCCAAAAAAGGTGAGCGGGAGATGGGAGCGGGGGTGGGATTCGCCTTCGGGGATGCGCAGTTCGCTGGGGATATCCTCGCGGCTCACCTTGGGCAGGCATTCGGGGTCGTCGCACTGCTCCTGACGCGCCTTGAGGGTGGCGGTGGTGGCGATGAGTTGGGCGCATTCGGCTGCGCTCATTGCCTGTTTGCGCTGCGCCAGTTGCTCCCGTTCGGCGGCGTTGCGGGCGGCGGCAAGGCCGCTGTCGGGGGCCATGGTGAGGCGTAGGCGGTGGGGGTTGTTTAGCAGTAGGGTGCGAATTAGCCCTGGGATGTAGTCGGGTTCCTGAATGCGCTGGCGCAGGCGGGCGAGGATCGGGTCGATGTCGAGGGCGGCTGCCGGGTCGGCATCGTGGACTGCCGGGGTGAGGGCGTGGAGCATCAGTTGCAGGCCGTAGGGGAAGCCGTCGCCGCTGATTTCGCGTTGCGAGAGTTCGATCTGGTGGAGGACGGACTCGACCATCTCGCTGGTAACCCCTGCGCTGGCGATGCGTTGCAGGGTCTCTAGGATCTGCTGTTCGACCGCTTCCGCCTGCTCGGGGTTGCTCCCCTCCACTCCGGCGGCGAAGATCATTTCGTAAGTGGAGTCTTGAAAGCCGCAGAGCGGGGAGGGGGCTTCGCCCAGTTCGCTGGTCTCCAGGACGTGGCGCAGCGGTGAGGCGCTGTTGTCGAGGAGTACTCCGGAGAGCAGGTGGGCGGTGAGGACATCTTCCATTTGGGTGTTTTTACCCAGTAACCAGGCGATAATGATGTGGGTTTTGTTGCGCGGCTCTTCTCCCTCCTCTTCGAGTGCGTAGTGGGTGGTGACGGCTTGCGGTGCGCGGAAGCGCTGCTCTTCGCCGACCCGAATGAGCCGCTGGTCACGCGCAAAGGTGTGGAGTGCCAGCTCTTCAAAGCGCTGTTGCTGTTCGATGGCGGGGATGTCGCCGTAGGTCATGAAGATGGCGTTGCTGGGGTGGTAGTGTTCGGCGTGAAAGGCTTTAAGTTGTGCGTAGGTGAGCTGCGGGATGGTGGCTGGATCACCGCCGGAGTTGTAGTGGTAGGTGGTGGTGGGGAAGAGGTGTTCGCTTAACGCCTGCCAGAGTGCTGAGGTGGGAGAACTCATGGCCCCTTTCATTTCGTTGTAGACGATCCCTTTGTAGACCAGTTCGCTCGCTGGGTTGTCGCTTTCGGCGAACTCCAGTCGCCACCCCTCTTGCAGAAAGTCCAGCTCGTTGAGGGTGGGGAAGAAGGCGGCATCCAGGTAGACCGCCAGCAGGTTGTCGAAATCCTTGCGGTTGCAACTGGCGAACGGGTAGGCGGTCCAGTCGCTGGAGGTGAAGGCGTTCATGAAGGTGTTGAGGGAGCGCCGGGTCATCATGAAGAAGGGGTCGCGCACCGGGTAGCGGCGACTGCCGCACAGCGCGGTGTGTTCGAGGATGTGGGCGACTCCGGTAGAGTCTTGCGGTACGGTGCGAAAGGCGACCAGAAAGGCGTTTTGTGGATCTTCGGCGGCGAGGTGGAGGTGCAGGGCGCCGGTGTTGCGGTGGCGGAACTGCTGTAGTTCGACCTTCAGGGTCTCCATTGGGGTGGTGCAGATCCATGCAAAAGCGGGGTGGGCGGTGTGGCTGCTGGTCATAACATCTCGCAGGTCAGTTTTGGGAAGGATATCTTACTGTCAGGCAAGTTGGGGGCCAGTATCGATTCTGCAAGGGGGAGCTTGGCGAGAGCAGTCTTGACTCTCGCAGAGACGCAGAGAATGCAAATAGATTGCTGTTTTTAGGAATTGACTCCCCTCTTGAGTTGAGGTACCCTGCGTTCCATTGACAAGAGCGCTGGTGAGCTTGGTTGTTAGCCAGCAAACGGAGATCGCATAGCGCATGGCAGTAAATCGAGACAAGCCGAGCAGATGGAAGGCCGACGTTGCGAAGTCGGTCGACATGTACAACGACTGGTTCATAGAGTTTGCGCCGAAAGCCTTCCGCGAAACGCGCATTCAAACTACCAAGGACGTGGAATCAACTCTACGTTCGACTTGTAATCTCACAGTCATTCGTCCTGCGACGCTGCGGGAGTATCCGG
>SLIM01000332.1 GCA_007135625.1 Gammaproteobacteria bacterium | reverse complement strand
CTGCGCAGGGCGGGCGGTTTAGACCATCATGATTAGCAGGACGACAAAACCGGCAACCGCCACCAGTGGGAGTACCACCGACATCCACTCCCCCGCCTCGGCCTTGCGTGACTCCGCCAACATTCGCTTGGCATTGGGCCAGAGTACCACAATCATCGTCACCAGCAGCAGCGCTGCCATAATCTTCATCCAATCCATCTACTTACCTCATCTTGTTCTAGGCTTTAGGTTTTTAGGCTCTAGGTGCTAGGCTCTAGGCTCTAGGTGCTAGGCTCTGGGTGCTAGGTTTATCCGGAAGCTGCATGGTGATGCAGTGCAGGCTGCCGTTCTGCTCAATCAGCGGGCGGCAGTCGATGGGAATCACTTGACGCTCGGGGAAGCAGTCGGCGACTACCGCTATCGCTTCGGCATCGTGGGGATGGCGATAGATTGGCAGCAGTACGGCCCCGTTAATAATCAAAAAGTTGGCATAGCTGGCGGCGAGTCGGCGCTGGTCGCTGGCGGAGTGGATCTGGGGTGCGGGGGGGAGTGGGCGCAGTTGCAGCGGGGTGCCGGTGGCGCTGCGCAGGGTCGCCAGTTCGGCGATCATTGCGCTAATTTCCGGGTGGTCGGGGTCGTCTGGTGCGGTGGTGACGTGCAGCAGGGTCTGGGGGTCGCAGAAGCGGGCCAGGGTGTCAATGTGGCCGTCGGTGTCGTCGCCGCGCAACTGCCCATGGTCGAGCCAGAGAAAGCGCTCGATCCCTAGCAGGGCGTGTAACTGGGCCTCGATCTCCGCTTCGCTCACCCCTTGGTTGCGGCTGCTAGTGACCACCGAGTGGCGGGTTGCGAGTAGCGTTCCCGCGCCGTCACACTCCACCGCGCCCCCTTCCAGCACCAGGGAGGAGCGCTGCATCGGGGTGGGGAAGACCCCCTGCTCCGCCAGTTTGGCGCAGAGCTGGTCATCTAGCTCCGCTGCGAACTTTCCTCCCCATGCGTTAAAGCGGAAGTCGAGCAGCTCTGCCCGCTCTCCGTGTAGCACCGTGAGCGGGCCAAAGTCGCGTATCCAGGTGTCGTTGCTGGGAGCGACCGCCAGGCGCAGCCGCTCCTCCGCCCCTTCGGCATCGGCCAGCAAGGCGGCGACCCGTTGCCGGATCGCTTCGTTGTGACAGACCACCAGCAGCCCTTGGCGTGCGATAATGGCGCGGGCAATCTCTTGGTAGCAGCGCTCGGCGGACGCTAGCAGCTCGCGCCAGTCGGAGTCGGGGTGGGGCCACACCAGAATCACTGCCGATTGCGGCTCCCATTCGGCGGGAAAGCGGGGTGTTTGCATAGTGATGGACTCTTTGAACCGCTCCCTATTGATCTGCTCACGCTAGCAGCAGACTCCCTTGCGAGGGAACCAAGTCGTTAGCGTCTATTGGTAAATCGAGAATACTTTTGCTCTAATATAGCGCAATCACCGGTTCACTACAACATGCCCAAAAAGGTGTGACATCAGGCGGGACGGCCTGAAGGCCCTCTTACGTCCCACATTGCAGGGGGCGAAGCGCTCTACGCTATACGGGTTGCCTTGGAGGAGCCAGCGGTCACCGAATGCAATCTTCCTGTCATCTTCTCGGCCTAGCATCGGTCGGCTTGCACCCCTTTGCGCCCATTGCGGCAGTTACCGTAGAGTATAACAGAGTGCGAGGAATCGGAAAGGTCTCTACGCACCCCCAGAAAAAACTTGTAGCATACAGCTTTGATTGTGCCACAATCGAAGGCTTCTCGCGTCAACGCGATACGCAACCAAACCCAATCCGCAGGAGCCACTAAGAGACCATGCAGACCACTATACACCCAATCGGATCAATGGAAACCCTCTCGCGTGACGAGGTCAACCGTATTCGCAATGCCGACCAAGAAGGGGGACATGAGCTGTTTCGCCGCTGCGCCCTAGCGGTGCTAAACACCGGAAGCAATCTGGATAACACCAAACAGGTGCTGGAGCGCTACCCCGATTTCGATATTCAATTAGTGCAGAGTGATCGCGGGGTGCGACTGGAGCTGATCAACCCCCCGCAAGCCGCTTTTGTCGATGGGCAGATTCTTGTCGGCATCCAAGAGCATCTCTTCTCGGTGCTGCGCGACATCGTCTACATCCGCGATTTGATTGAGTCGGGAGAGCGCTTCGACCAGCGCGACTCGCAAGGGATCACCAGTGCCGTCTTTCATATCCTGCGCAACGCCCGCGTCTTCGCTACCTTTGAGAAGTCGCGTAAAGTGGTCTGCTGGGGTGGCCACTCCATCGGGCGCGAGGAGTATGAGTACACCAAAGAGGTGGGTTATGAACTCGGTCTGCGTGGAATCGACATCTGCACCGGCTGCGGGCCGGGGGCGATGAAGGGGCCGATGAAGGGGGCGGCGATTGGTCAGGCCAAGCAGCGGATCTACGACGGTACCTTTGTCGGGGTCACTGAGCCGGGCATTATCGCCGCCGAATCGCCAAACCCTATTGTCAATAAACTCGTGATTCTGCCCGATATCGAGAAGCGGCTGGAGGCCTTTCTCCGCCTTGGTCACGCCTTTATTGTCTTTCCCGGCGGGGTGGGTACCGCTGAGGAGATTCTCTATCTGCTGGGGATCCTGCTCCACCCCGCCAACCGCGACCTCCCGGTTCCGCTGCTCTTCACCGGCCCCGCCAGTGCCGCCCCCTACTTTGCCCAAATCGACCACTTCATCGCCACCACTTTAGGCGAAGAGGCCCGCTCGCTCTATGAGATCGTGATCGACGATCCGGTGCAGGTCGCCCGCGAGAGCGTCGCCGGGATTGATGCGGTCATCCGCTTTCGCCAGCGCCACGATGATGCCTGCTACTTCAACTGGCAACTGCATATCGACCCGGAATTTCAATACCCCTTCACCCCCACCCATGCGGCGATGGCCACGTTGCAACTGACCAGCGGGCAACCCCCCCATCAACTCGCGGTCAATTTGCGCCGCGCCTTCTCGGGAATCGTTGCCGGTAACGTCAAGGAGGAGGGGATTCGTGCCATTGAGGAGCATGGCCCCTTTCAACTGCAAGGCTCCCCGGAGATCATGCAACCACTCGACCAACTGCTCACTGCGTTTGTCGAGCAGCAGCGAATGAAGCTACCGACCAGCGCCTACCAACCCTGCTACCGGTTAATCCAGAGCGAAGGGTAGGTTGCCCTTAGGGGCAGCGTGCGGCTTGAAAAATTACCCTGTGCAGGAGGGCGAATCAGCTCGGCTCGCACTCGATGCTGAAACGCGGCTTGCATTTTGTTTCAGGGTATGGCATAAATAGTCCCAACAGAGAAAAAGAGTCGCACAAACAATATATTATCGAATTCTTATAGAGTCGCCAGAGAGCCGCTAGGCGGCACCTCTTGATAAAGATTTCAATATTGTTTGCGGATGACTCAAGCACTGTTTTCCCACCGGTCGTTGGTGCGGAATGTTCGCGTTAAAGGGGCGAAGGGGTTCCACAATCCCTCCCACAGAGCCAAAACTGAAACCGGAGGTAAGAGAGATGAGTACATTAATCGATTTTCGTGACAGACAGAATGAGATCATGCAGATGATCAGCGACCTCAAGGTGATGCTGCAACCGGAGTATCTAAGCGTAAAGCCCAATGCCAAGGCCGCTCATGAACATCTGTGCAAACTGGGTGACCGGGTCAAGCAGCACCTCGCAGCAGAGGATCGCAACGTCTACCCGACGCTGCTGATCCATGAAGACCCCAAACTCAAATCCCTTGCTTGGGGCTTTATTAGTGGCGAAAAGCCTCTGCGCAAGCAGTTTGAGGGCTTTCATAAACGCTGGCTGAAGGATTGCAACTTTGCGTTCAACGAGGAGTTCCTTGATGAAACCCGCGAGCTGTTTCGCATGATTGAGGAGCGGGTTGAGCGCGAGCAGAACGTGCTGCTGCCACGTCTGGAGGAGAGCGGGGTCTTCGCAAGTGCGGCGGTTGCTAACGCCTGAATCTGACCACTGAGGCTAAGGGCCGGGGGCTAAGGGGCGATGCCGCAGGTCGCCTCGCCCTGAAGAGCAACCGGCAGCGACAGAAAATCAGGTCAGTGCCAGCAGTGCGGCCACTAACAGATCGGCATCGTAGTAGGGGCTACTCGCTGGAGTGACCAGGGGGGTGTCGATCAGCACGATCCCCCGCTGTGCCAGCCACTCGGCAGTGGGCAGGTCGCGGTAGCCGGTGGCGTGGCGGTCGAGCAGCACAAAGTTGAGTACCTGCTCCGGCCGGCAGTCGGGCGGGGCATCGCGGGTAAGGTGGTGCAGCAGGATGGTGATCGCCTGGGTCACCCCCATCCCGAGCTGCTCCGGGTCGTTGCCGAGATTGGGAATATAGACTTTGGGGTTGCCGTTGGCAGCGATGGCGGCACCGACACCGCTCGGCAGCAGGTTGGCCAGAAGGCTGCTGTAGAAACTGCCGGGGGGGTAGCAGATCAGGTCGGCACCTGCAATTAACGTCCTGTTTTTGTTGCGCAGAGGAACCTGAGTCGGAGCATATCCGGCCAACCCCTGGTTGAGAAAGAGACGCTCAATCGGGGCATTCAGTACCGGCTCCTCCTTCCCGGTGAGGCGGTGCTGGCCGAGAATGCAGCGCCCATCGCGTAACTCAGCACCCAAGTGGTAGTCGCCGCTAACCAGGGCGCGTACCGTTCCCTGCACATTGACCAGCTTGGAGAAGAGAAAGATAATCGGGTCGAGGCGGTGGTGGTTATTGAGATAACCACCGGCGAGAATCAAGTTACCAACACTCGCCCCACACAGATCGAAACCGGCGGGCATTGCGGCCCGAAAGTAGCCCAGTTGGTTGCGAATCAGGCTGCGCATCGGGTTGGAGATCGCGGCAAGCAGTGGGTGGTTTCCCTCGGCTAAGGCGGCGAGCTGGCGATAGAGATCGCCGGGCGGGAGGTCGTTGGGTAGGCGGTGGTTAAAGAGTTGCAAAATCTCGGGGTGGCCGGTGAGGCTCTCATCGGCAAGAGCCATGAGGCGGCTGCGGATGTCGCCAATCGAGGGCATGGCGAAGGCTTGGCGCAATTTGGCAGAACTTCCGCCGGAGTCGAAGGGGGTGATCAGATGGATCGAGTTGTGGGTGTACCCCTTGAGGGTGCGGCTTAATGCGGTGAGGGCGCTGCCGCCGCTGAAGAAGAGAATCTGTGGCCCCAGCTCCGGGGTTTTACGGTAGCGGGCGCATTTAAAAGGGTCGGGAAGGGTGACCCGGCGGGTCACCCGAAGTTCGCAGCAGGGGCGGGGTGACGCTTCATTAGCCATGGGACTGTTGCCTGCGTCGGCTCCGCCCCCGCACTGCGAAGGGGAATCACCCCCTCGCAATGGGGTGCTGCGTCTAGGCCGCCTCGGCCTTTTCAACCGGGGTAACCGGTTCAGCCGCTTCGGCCCTGCCCTCAATCGCCGGCTTGGGCTGCGCTGCGTTAATCGCGATCTTGCGCGGCTTCATCGTCTCCGGGATCTCACGCACCAAATCGACATGCAGCAGGCCATGTTCCAACCGGGCACCGCTTACCCGCACATAGTCGGCGAGTTGAAAGCGCCGCTCGAAGTTGCGGGTGGCAATCCCGCGATGGAGGAACTTGCGCTCCTTATCGTCACCGTTCTCGCTCTTCTGGCCGCGAATCATCAAACCATCCTGCTGGGAGTGAATCTCCAGCTCCTGCTCGCTGAAACCGGCAATCGCTAGCGAGATGCAGTAGTGATTTTCGCCAATTCTCTCAATGTTGTAGGGAGGGTAGCCTGAGGCTTCACTACGTCCGGCCTGCTCCAGCATGGAGGCGAGGCGGTCAAAACCTACAGCACTGCGAAACAGCGGGGTGAAATCAAGAGTAGTCATCGTCATATTCTCCTATAAGAAGCAATATCATTAGGTTGGCGTTTTGTAGAACCGCCATAGACTGGACCCGAGTTCGGCATCCATACTCCCGAGATAGGGGCGCGTAGAGCGAATGCAAGCGCCACAAGAAGCCCCTATCGTCTATTTTTCTCTTCGGCTACCGGCAGGGCCGCTCACTCGCCTCTATGAAGGCCTCGCGAAAGGCCGCATAGTCATAGACCACGGGAAACTGCGGAAACTCCTCCACTACCCGCTGCGGCGGTCGAAACAGAATCCCCCGGTCAGCTTCCATTAGCATGGTGGTGTCGTTGTAGGAGTCACCGGCGGCGATGACCCGAAAGTTTAGCCCGTGAAAGGCCTTGACCGCCTGACGCTTGGGGTCGGGCTGGCGCAGGTGGTAAGCGACCACTCGCCCCTGCGCATCCACACTGAGGCGGTGGCAGAGCAGCGTCGGATGGCCCAGTTGACGCATCAGCGGGGCGGCGAATTCGTAGAAGGTGTCGGAGAGGATCACCACCTGAAAATGTTCGCGCAACCAGTCGAGAAACTCCCGCGCCCCCTCCAGCGGCCCCATCCCATCAATTACCTGCTGAATATCCTGGAGCGTCAACTGGTGCTGCTGCAAGATCTGCAAGCGCTGGCGCATCAACACGTCGTAGTCAGGTATATCGCGTGTCGTTGCACGCAGCGCCTCAATTCCTGTGCGCTCGGCAAAGTTGATCCACACCTCGGGGATCAGCACCCCCTCCAAATCGAGACAGGCTATTTCCACAAAAAATACTCCATAAAGTGACCGCAAAACAGAGAAAATCCTGCAAGATCAAATAGGGGTTATCCCCCCTCTCACCCGCTGGCAACCGCTCAATTCATCGTTAAAATCAGGGGTCTCCCCCCGCTACGCTCCGGCGCAAGGATACCGAAGAACCCCCTGATCACGCAACTTGCTCACCCACCCGTGTACCGCAGAAGGGTGACGGATCGAGGACATTAAAAAAATATGTGATAAATACCTTGACCTGCAGAACGAGGTAAGGTTAATCTATTACCTGACAACAACAGCGAGCGTATCCGCTTACTCGGTGTGGCTGTCATATTCCGACCAATACAACAGAAAAGGTGCTATCATGAGACTATCAACCAAAGGCCGCTATGCCGTTACCGCCATGCTTGACCTGGCCCTCCATGGAGGCGACCGCCCGGTCACCCTGGCCGACATCTCCGACACCCAAGGGATCTCCCTCTCCTACCTGGAGCAACTCTTCGCTGGCCTGCGCAATAAGAAGCTGGTGCGCGGTGTACGTGGTCCAGGCGGCGGCTACTACCTGGGTCGCCCAGCCAATGAGATCACCATCGCCGACATCATCTGCGCCGTTGATGAGTGGGTTGAGTTTACCCGTTGCAGTGGCAACAAGGATTGCCAAGAAGGGAAGACCTGCCTCACCCACGATCTGTGGGATGACCTGAGCCGTGATATCTACGACTTCCTGAAGGGCATCACCGTTTATGACATCGTCCACCGCGCCGGTTACGAAATCGGTGGCTGCCGCAAGGATGAGAACAGCACTTGCGGAAAGGCGAAAGAGAAGCGTAAGAGCAGCAAGGAGTAGTCAACCGACTCTCCGCCCGCCCGGCACCACGCAACCTGTGCGCGGTGTCCGGTCGGTGGCGTACCGCGACCTGTGCGTGTTGTCCTCGCGAAGCAGAAAGGCAGCACGCACACAACAACGCCCCCTCCCCTTTACCATTGATCGACACCCCCCATCTCGTAGTGACTTGCGCGAACATGGCGAGACTGAGGACGTTATCCCCTTTACAATGGATCAACACGCCCCATCTCGTAGCCACCGTTGCTCGCTACCGAGCGCCTGCCTCACAGACGTAACTACCAAGTGGTTTTGTGCGGGCCAATGGCCCAAGCCTGATGCCAGTGATTAGCTGACAGCAGTCGTCACCTACCCAACCCCCGGAGTCTATTACCATGAATATTGACCGTATCGTCCTCGCCTTTGCCGGTGTTGTCATCCTACTTAGTGCCGCCCTCGCCTTTTTCCTCAGCACCTGGTGGCTACTGCTCACCGCCTTTGTTGGCCTCAATCTGTTGCAATCGGCCTTCACCGGCATCTGCCCCCTTGCCCTCGTTCTGAAAAAGATGGGCAAGCAGAGCGGTAGCGCATTCAATTAATCGCACGCTGTAGGGCGGGCGGCCGCTCCAGGCCGCTCGTCGCCCGCCCGTTCGTCGGCCCCGCCCGTTCGTCGGCCCCGCTCGTCGTCGGCCCCGCCCGTCGCCCCAAGAGCAACCTACGAAGCCTCGCTGCGGCAACACCACCCGGCCACCTGCGACGGATCAGCGGATCAATCCCCCGCAATAACTACTTCAGTAAAACAGAAATCACGCCCATCGAACAGCCCCTGATCACTCAGCTTCAGCTCAGGAATGACCAGCAGCGCCATAAAAGAGAGGGTCATAAACGGCGAGCGGAGAGTAGACCCCAGCTCTTTGGCGCGGCGGTCGAGGTTGGCGTAACGGGAGGCGGTAATCTCGCCATCGACATGGGTCATCAACCCGGCGACCGGTAACGGCAACATCCGCACCTTCCCCTCGTCCACCACCACAATCCCCCCCTTGGCATCAATAATTGCGTTAATCGCGGTAGCCAACGACTCCAGATCGGCTCCTACAGCGATGATATTGTGGCTATCATGCGCAACGCTGGAGGCGATAGCCCCGCGTCGCAAGCGAAAATTGCGCACAAAGGCGAGGGCCGGCGGGGCGGGCTGGTAGCGGTTGAGTACGCAGAGCGGGAGAACATCATTGGCAATATCTGGAACCACCCACCCCTGCTCAAGAATCGGCGCAAGGATCCGCTCACGGGTCATCAGCTCCCCATTCCACGCCTCAATCACCCGTAGCAGATCCCCCTCACGCGCCGCCACCCGCAGCGCGGCGGGGGTCACCGGAGCGGCGGCGAAGCGGTTGACCGGCAGCAGCGGTGGCTCTGGTGCGAGTTGCAGCTCCCCTTGGTCATAGAGCAGCACCCCATCGAGCCACGCCTGTTGCAGGGCAAAACCCTGAAGATCCTCGACCAGAATGGCATCCATCGGATCCCCCACCTCCAGTTGCCCCAACGGTAGCGAGTAGTAGCGCACCGGATTGAGGCAGGCGCAGCGCAATACGTTAAAGCGATCCAGCCCCTGCTCAATGGCACGAATCACCAGGCGGTTGATATGGCCGCGCAGCAGGTCATCGGGGTGTTTATCGTCGCTGCAGAGCATCACCTGCTCGGGATAGGCATCAATCAGCGAAGCGAGCGCAGTAAAGTTGCGTGCCGCTGACCCCTCGCGAATCAGGATCTGCATCCCGACGGCGATCTTCTCTTCGGCCTCCTCCAGGGTCGTACACTCATGGTCACTCCCGATCCCGGCGGCGGCATAGCGGCGCAGCGACTCACCGCGCAGCCCCGGCGCGTGACCATCCACCGGCATCCCGCGTGCCTGCGCCGCCGCCAACTTGGCGTGCAGGGCCACCTCCCCGGCCAGCACTCCGGGTACATTCATCACCTCCGCCAGATGGCCAATTTGCGGATGGTCGAGCAGCGCCGTCACCTCCTCCACCCCCAAGCTCGCCCCGGCACACTCAAACGGGGTCGCCGGAACGCAAGAGGGGGCACCAAAACAGAAGCGAAACGGGGTTTGGGCGGCACTCGCCAGCATAAACTCTACCCCCTCCAGCCCCAGCACATTGGCGATCTCATGGGGATCAGAGACCGCCCCCAAGGTGCCGTGGCGCAGCGCCATGCGGGCAAACTCGCTCGGCACCAGCATGGAGCTTTCAATATGGACATGGGCATCGACAAAGCCAGGCAGCAGATAGGGCAGCTCGGGGTTCTCCTCCCCCTCCACCAGAAAACGGCTGATTCGCCCCTCCTCCCAGTAGAGTACGCCACTCTCGATCTCACGCTGCGCAATGCGTACCCGATTGGCACGCACCTTCCCTTGACTCCCGCTCATCGCCACCTCCACAACTCGGTTTTTTCGCAGAGAGAGAATCTATCCCCCCCTCGGCCCGCTGTCAACAGCAGGAGCGCCCCGAGGGGGTTGGGGTGCAGCAGCTCTCCCCGCTGGTAACGGTGAGCGTGGCGAAAGGGTTACCACCGGCAGCGGGCTGCGCCTCGCCATCACGCAGCGCGTCAAAACGGGTATCCAGCGCTTGCGCTGCCTCATCCCGTAAGTGGCGGGCGATCTCCACCACCGCCTCAATATGCTCCTCAGAGACCCCATAACTGCGCAACCGCTCCAGTTGACACTGCCCCTGTTTCGGGTGGTTAGCGGCGATATTGGCCGCTAACGAGACCATCGCAACGATGGTCGGATGTAGATCAGCACTCATTTCAACTCCTTTTCATTTCGGGCCATGGAGCCATCAGGCATCCTGCAATAACTGTTGAATCGCATCGCTGGAGAGCAGTTGGCCACTGCTTTTGAGTACCCCGTTAATCGCCAGTCCCGGCGTGGAGATCACCCCGGCATCAATAATCGCGTTCATCTCGGTGACCTTTACAAGCTGGTACGCAATCCCCAAGGTTTGCGCCGCCATCTCGGCACTCTTCGCCAACTGCTTGCACTTCGCACAGCCGGTTCCATAGATCTCAATCTTTGTCATACTCAACCCTCCCTACATGCCTACATAAAAAGAACCATAAAGATAGCCCGTCAGCGTCGCCATCACCACCACCAATCCGGCATAGACCAGACTCTTCTCGGTGCCGATGATGCTACGAATCACCAACAGATTGGGCAGCGACAGTGCCGGCCCCGCCAGCAGCAGGGCGAGCGCTGGCCCCTGCCCCATTCCGGCCCCCACCAGCCCCTGCACAATCGGCACCTCGGTGAGGGTCGCAAAGTACATTAACGCCCCGGCCAGGGCCGCGAAAAAAGTCGCCAACAGGCCGTTGCCCCCGACCGCAGCCGCCACCCAGCCGGAAGGGATCAGCCCCTCCTCCCCCGGTCGCCCGAGCAGCAGACCGGCGAGCAGCACTCCGACCAAGAGCAGCGGCAAAATCAGCTTGGCAAACATCCAGCTCTGCTCCAACCACTCCTGCCCCTCGCCTGGCTGGGTTGTCGCCGCCAGCGCCAGCCCGATCAGCGCCGCCGAGAAGGCCAGCTCCGGCCACTGCGGGGCAAGTAGCGCAAGCAGCGCGGTGAGCGCAGCAGTCACCGCCAGCGGTGGCCAGTGCCAGCCGAAGCGTCGCACCAGCAGCAGCGCCAGCGCCGCCCCGGCCAACGCGGTGAGGAGCCAGCGCCAGGTGGCCAGCGGCCCGCTGCTCCAGTTGGCAAAAATCAGAATCGCCACCAGCAGCCCGAACAGCGCCGCAATATCGCCCAGCGACCGCTCCTCCCCCGCCTGTTCCAGAAAGCCGGGAGCCTGCTCCGCCCGCGCCCGCTCCTCGCGGCGGTAGATCCCGTGCATAATCAGCCCAATCACCACCCCGAAGAGGATCGCCCCCAAGGCCCGCGCCAAGCCGAGTTCAAACCCCAGCACCT
>SLIM01000138.1 GCA_007135625.1 Gammaproteobacteria bacterium | reverse complement strand
CTTCATTCTCTCTCCTCTCTTTTTACAATAAGGAGCCGCCATGATCGATCCCCTCAAGGATGCCGCCCTCGATTACCACCGTGGCCACCGTCCCGGCAAACTGGAGATCAAGGCGACCAAACCGCTCGCTAACCAGCGCGACCTCGCCCTTGCCTACTCCCCCGGTGTCGCCGCAGCCTGCCGCGAAATCGAGCGCGACCCGCGCACCGCCGCCGACTACACCGCCCGCGCCAACCTCGTCGCCGTAATCACCAACGGCAGCGCCGTTCTCGGCCTCGGCAACATCGGCGCCCTCGCCGCCAAGCCGGTCATGGAGGGCAAAGCGGTACTCTTTAAGAAGTTTGCCGATGTCGATGTCTTCGATATCGAAATCAACGAAGCTGACCCCCAAGCCTTTATTGATACGGTCGTCCGCCTCGAACCGAGCTTCGGCGGCATTAACCTCGAAGATATCAAGGCCCCCGAATGCTTCGTCATCGAAAAAGCGCTCAAAGAGCGGATGAAGATCCCGGTCTTTCACGACGACCAGCACGGCACCGCCATCGTAGTCAGCGCCGCCATTCTCAACGCCATGCGGGTAATCAACAAGTCACTCGACCAAGTCAAACTGGTCACCTCCGGGGCCGGAGCCGCCGCCCTCGCCTGTCTCGACCTGCTGGTCGGACTGGGACTGCGGCGCGAGCAGATCATCGTCACCGACATCGCCGGCGTGGTCTACCAGGGGCGCAAGCAGGAGATGGATCCCTACAAGGCGTGCTACGCCATTGACACCCCGCTGCGCACCTTGGAGCAGGCGCTGGTCGGTGCCGACATCTTCCTCGGCCTCTCGGCGGCCAATGTCTTGCAGCCCGAGTGGGTCGCCGCAATGGCCCCGCAACCGCTAATCTTCGCCCTCGCCAATCCCGTCCCCGAAGTGATGCCCGACGCAGCGCGTGCAGTACGCCCCGATGCGCTAATCGCCACCGGTCGCTCCGACTACCCCAACCAAGTGAATAACGTCCTCTGCTTCCCCTTCATCTTTCGCGGTGCGCTCGATGTCGGCGCGACCGAGATCAACCTTGCGATGAAAATTGCCTGCGTCGAAGCGATTGCCGACCTCGCCCGCGCCGAACCCTCCGACATCGTGCGCTCGGCCTACGGCGGCGACCCGCTCCGCTTCGGCCCCGACTACCTCATCCCGAAACCGTTCGACCCCCGGCTGCTGGAGATCGTCCCCCCCGCCGTCGCCATCGCCGCCATGGAGAGCGGAGTCGCCACCCGCCCGCTTCTCAACCTCGACGACTACCGGCAGCGCCTCCACGACCAGATCTACCGCACCGGCATGACCATGAAGCCGGTCTTCGACCGCGCTCGCAACCAACCGCGCCGGGTGGTCTTTGCCGAAGGCGAAGAGGAGAAGGTACTCCAGACCGCCCAGCAGGCGGTAGACCAGGGGATCGCCCGCCCGATTTTAATCGGACGGCGGGAGATCATTGAGCAGCGCCTGCGCGAATTGAGCCTCGGGCTAGACCCGCAGCGCGACATTGCAATCATCGACCCGCAACACAACCCCGATTATGAAGCGCACTGCGAGATCTTCTACCAGCGGGTCGAACGGCGTGGCTACTCCCCCAGCGAAGCGGCTAAATATATCCGCCAAAATCCCACCACTCTCGCCGCCACCCTACTGCAAGCCGGGGCCGCCGATGCCATGCTCTGCGGGGTCGTCGGGCGCTACAGCAGCCACTTTGGGCGAATTGATGAGGTGATCGGCTGCGCCCCCGGGGTGAGCCATCTCACCTCGATGAATGGCGTGGTTCTTAATCAGGGCATTCTCTTTATCGCCGACACCTATGTGCAGGTCAACCCCAGCGCCGAAGAGATTGCTGAGATCACCCGCCTGTGTGCCGACGAGGTGCGCTGGTTCGGCATTCAGCCCAAGGTTGCGCTGCTCTCCCACTCCAACTTCGGCAGCCACAACTCCCCCTCCGCCCGCAAGATGCGCGAGGCGCTGCAACAGATTCGCGAGGCCGAACCGGAGCTGGAGGTCGAAGGGGAGATGCACGCCGACCTCGCTCTCTCCGCCACTCTGCGCAGCAGCCGCTTTCCCGCTTCCCGCCTCAGCGGTCAGGCTAACTTGCTGATTATGCCCAACCAAGATAGCGCCAACACCGCTTTCAATCTGCTCAAGGTGCTGGGCGAAGCGATTGCCATCGGCCCGATTTTGGTCGGTGCCGCCAAATCGGCCCATGTCGTCACCCCTAGCATTAGCGTGCGCGGCCTGCTGAATATGACCGCCATCGCCGCCGTGCGCTCGCTTTCTAGGCAGGCGGCAAGTGGCGAAGTTGTGCGTTAGAGAGAGTGGGTGAAGCGCGATAGGCCTATCCTTGGTGTTGCAGGCCGGGCAGGCGGTGCTGGAGCGCAACATCCTATTGTGCAGGGCAGAGCAGTCGGCGCAACTGGCTCTATGCCCACTCTTGGACCGCTCTGGAGCGGTTGCAGCCGGAGTTTCGTAGCCAGTTGATCGAGCCGTATGTTTCCATCGGAAAACTCTGGATGGCGTATAAAGCAGAAACCTAGATTTTGCCGCTATAATAATACGTTTTGCGTCACGACCACTCTCTTGGGAATCTCTCAAAACTTTTTGCTTTCTGAAGAGTTATCTTCACAGCATAGGTTGACTTTGCAAAAAAATAGCGTACACTTGAAGTTTCTAGCCTTGGCCATCCTTCCGGCCAATATCTTGATTGAAGAGTGTCAAGCGGGGCATTTTGCCCCCAAGGACTCAGCCATTTACGGCGGGACTTCGCTGTGAGCGGTCAAGGTGGCCGGAAGGATGATCAAGGCCCCTTTGCGCTATGGTCGCTCTGCTGGAATCCCTCAAAGCTTTTTGTTTTCAGTGAGTTGTTTTTGCAGGCGCAGGTTGACTTTG
>SLIM01000103.1 GCA_007135625.1 Gammaproteobacteria bacterium | reverse complement strand
AGGTTCGAGGTTCGAGGTTCGAGGTTCGAGATTCGAGGTGCTAGGTTCGAGGTGCTAGGTTCGAGGTATCTCGCATCTCGCTCCTCGTATCTCGCATCTCGCTCCTCGCATCTCGCATCTCGCTCCTCGCTCCTCGCATCTCGCCTCTCGCCTTTCGCCTTTCGCCCCCATGTCCCCCTCCCCCTTTACGATTCGTGCTGCGACTACCGCCGATCTGCGACCCCTGGTCGCTTTGGAAAACCGCTGTTTCCGCAGTGATCGCCTCTCCCAGCGCCAGTTTCGTTACCTGCTGACCAAGGCCCATGCGACCACGTTAGTGGCGGTGGAGGCGGATGTCCTGCTGGGCTATGTACTGATTCTCTTCAGTCGCGGCACCTCCATGGCCCGCCTCTACTCGATTGCGGTCGCCAGCGAGAGCCGGGGACGCGGGGTAGCCAAGGCGTTAGTCACCGCCGCCGAGCGCTGCACCCTGGAGGAGGAGCGGGCCTATCTGCGGCTAGAGATTCGCAAGGACAATAGCGCCTCCATCGCCCTCTTTGAAAAATTAGGGTATCGCCGTTTCGGTGAGCTGCCGCGCTACTACGAGGATCAGATGGATGGTTGGCGCTATGAACGGGCCTTATCGCCCGAGCTGCGCCCGCGCTTGGTTAAGGTACCCTTCTACGAACAGACCCTCGACTTCACCTGCGGCCCGGCCTCGCTAATGATGGCGATGCGCGCACTCGATCCGACCGCTTCGTTTGACCGGAAAAGCGAGCTGCGGATCTGGCGTGAGGCGACCACCATCTACATGACCTCGGGACATGGTGGCTGCGGCCCCTTTGGCCTAGCACTAGCGGCGGCGCGGCGCGGCTTTCGGGTCGAGGTGAAGGTCAGCGATGCCGGCCCCCATCTGATCGACTCGGTACGCGACCAGCGCAAAAAAGAGGTCATTCGCCTAGTCCAGGAGGATATGCTCGACCAGTTGGAGAGCCTTCAAGTGGCGGTACACTATGAAGAGTTCAGTGTGGCCGAGCTGGAGCAGCGGTTCGCCGCTGAGGAGATTCCGGTGGTACTTACCAGCTCGTATGCAATCTATCGGGAGAAGTTTCCGCACTGGGTGGTACTCACCGGCAGTGATGAAAACTTTATCTATGTGCACGATCCATTCGTGGATTATGAGGAGGGGGAGACGGTGGTCGATTCGATTAACATGCCGATTCCCAAACAGCAATTTGAGCGGATGACCCGCTACGGCAAGCGCCGCTTGCGTGCTGCCGTGCTCATCAGCCGCTTCCCATCTATCGAGGAGTAAATCGTCCGATGCCGGATCACCTGTTAATTGTAGAGCAACCCAAGCAGTGGAAACCGGAGTATCCCGACTACCGAGTGATCGGCGTGAAGGAGTACCTCAGCGATCCCAATTTTGCCGCCATGAGCGGGGCGCGGGTGATCAATCTCTGCCCCAGCCGTCGCTATCTCAGCCTGGGCTACTACTGCTCGCTACTGGCCGAGGCGCGGGGCCATAAGGTGATTCCCAGTGTACGCACCATTCAAGATCTTAGCCGCAAGTCGATCTATAGCCTCGCCACCGTCGATCTCGACCGGCGCTTGCAGCGCCTCTTTACCCGTAGCAAACTCCCTCCCGAAAGCGACCGCATGGAGCTGCCGATTCTGTTTGGGCGCTGCCCCAGTGAAGAGTTGCAGGCAGTGGCGCGTGAACTGTTTGAGATTTTCCCCGCGCCGCTGCTAAGTGTCGAGTTTCGGCTACGCAACGGTGGCTGGCGCATCGACTCGATTCGTACCCTCTCCCTCAGCCGCCTCGCTAGCGAACAGGAGCCGCTGTTTCTCGATGCCCTCGCCCACTACCTCAGCTCCAAGTGGGTACGCGCCAAAGAGCGTAAACGCTACCGCTACGACCTGGCGATTCTGCACAACCCGAGTGACCCCCTCCCCCCTTCGAACCAACAGGCGCTCAAGCGCTTCGTGCGAGCGGCGGCAGCGTTCAAAATTAACGCCGAGCTGATCACCCCCACCGATTTTGGCCGCATCGCCGAGTATGATGCCCTCTTTATTCGCGAAACCACGCGCATCGACCACCACACCTACCGCTTTGCCAAACGCGCCGCAAAGAGCGGCATGGTGGTGATTGATGACCCCGATTCGATTCTTAAATGCACCAACAAGGTCTTTTTAGCCGAACTACTCGCTGGTCGCCGGGTCGCCTCGCCACGCACCATTATCCTCCGCCCCGATAACCTGCGCGAGGCAGAGGAGGCGCTCAACTATCCGATGGTGCTGAAGATTCCCGATGGAGCTTTCTCCGCAGGGGTCTTTAAAGTGGAGAACCGCAACGAGCTGGAGGAGAGTTCAAAACGATTGTTCAAGGAGTCTGATCTGCTGCTAGCTCAGGAGTATACCTATACCGAGTTCGACTGGCGGGTGGGGATCCTGAACCGTAAACCGCTCTATGTCTGCAAGTATTTCATGTCCCACTCCCACTGGCAGATCATCAACCACAGTGGGAATAAACCCATCGGAGGGCACTCCGAAGCACTCCCGCTCGATGCCGTCCCGCCGAAGATCCTGAAAACGGCACTTAAAGCGGCCAACCTGATCGGCGATGGCCTCTACGGGGTCGATCTGAAGGAGACCAAGAGGGGGGTATTGGTGATTGAGGTCAACGACAACCCCAGTCTGGATGCTGGAGCAGAAGATGAACTCCTCGGCGACGCACTCTACCGCTCCATCATGGCCGAATTCTACCGACGACTAGAAAGTCGTTGAGCGGAACGCGAGGCGCGAGACGCGAGACGCGAGGTGCGAGACGCGAGGCGCGAGACGCGAGGTGCGAGGCGCGAGGCGCGAGGTGCGAGGTGCGAGACGCGAGGTGCGAGACGCGAGGTGCGAGGCACGAGACGCGAGGTGCGAGACGTGT
>SLIM01000110.1 GCA_007135625.1 Gammaproteobacteria bacterium | reverse complement strand
CGTAGGCGGTTGGCAATCTGTTCATCGCCAGCACCGCAACCACTTTGCGCATCTAGGATAAACAGAATGTGGTCGGCCTCCTCAATCGCGGCCATAACCTGCCGCTCCATCAAACGATCAATCCCCTCAGTAATGCCACTAAGGCCGCCGGTATCGACCACGACATAGGGGGAGGGGCCGAGGCGACCGATCCCATACTGGCGATCACGGGTCAATCCGGGTTGGTCGGCGACCAGTGCATCACGACTTTTGGTGAGGCAGTTAAACAGGGTCGATTTACCGACATTGGGACGCCCGACGAGGGCGATGACTGGCAACATGGGGGAGTTCCCTTTAGGGCGCGGTTACGCTGGCGGGAGGGTCAAGCGTCAGGGCGGCCAGCTCGCCACCGTCGCCAAGGATATAAGCGACCTTGCCGTAGACCAGTGGGCGGGCGGTAATCGGGTCGCGACCGATCCGCACCCGGGCGACGCTACGGCCATCCTCCTGACGCAACCAGTGGACATAGCCTTCGACATCGCCCACCAGCAGGTAGTCACCAAGGAGTGCCGGGGCGGTGATGCGGCGGTTATCGAAGTCGCTGTTTTTCCAAGCGGCTGAACCGCTGCGCGGCTCCAGCGCCCAGACTTGATCCTGGTCGTCACTCAGGTAAATCGCCCGCCAGTTGACATCCAGCCCGGTGTGGGAGGAGAGCGGGCGCCGCCAAAACAGGGTACCGCTCTCGGCGGCCATGGCGACCACATCCCCTTGGTAGGCGACGGCGAAGAGTACGCCGTTAATAATCACCGGGTCCCCTTTGATATCGACCATCCGTTCGAGGTCGCTGCGCCCGCTCGGCAGACTAACCGCACTCTCCCACAGCAGATCCCCGGTAACGATATCCAGGGCGGCGAGGCGGCCATTGGCGAAGCCGCTGATTACTCTTCCTTCAAAGAGTTGCGGGGCGCTACCGCCGGAGAGGGTGAGTGCTGGGGTGGGTCGGTCATAGGCCCACAGGGGTCGCCCATCGCGTACTGAGCGGCCATGCAGGCGGCCATCCTTGCTGTAGGCGGCGACGACTCCACGGGCGGCGGTGGGTGCGGAGAGGATCTCGCTGCTCAGGCGGACTCGCCAGCGCTCTTCGCCGCTCTGTGCATCCAGGGCGACGAGGTGGGCATCGCTGCTACCGACCAGCACCACTCCTTCGCCGACTCCCGGCCCCCCGGTCAGCCGCAGGCCGGTCTCTCTGCGCCAGAGTCGCCCGCCGCTGAGGGCATCGTGGGCTTCGACCACGCCCTGCTGGTCAGCGGTGAAGAGGGTGGCACCCGAGATTGCGGGGACGAGGGTGGAACGGCCGGTGGTGGTCAGTTTACCGACCGACTTTCTCCATAAGGTATGCACCGTGATCGCCTGCTCAAGCGGTGCTAGCGCGGCTGGCTCGCGCTTCTGGTCAGATCGCCACCAGGGGGAGCAGCCGGAGGTGAGCAGCAGGGTCAGCACGATCACAAGCAGGGTCGAGGGTTGTACAGTTCTACGGCTCTTCATTCGTTCAGCTCCACCAAGTTGCCGGCCCGATGAGGCCAGGTTTGCACCAATTACGTTGCGTTCTGCTAACAACCATCCGCTCGCCGCCCATCGCTCACCCCTCTCCCAGACTCTCTAGGCGCAGTTGCAGCAGGTTGCGGTTGCCAGCCCCGTTGACCAGCGCGGCGCGGTAGGCGGCGCGTGCCTCGTCGAGGTGGTTGCGACGTAGCGCGATATCGCCTTGCAGAGCATCAATCTCCCCCTGAAAAGCGTCGCGGGGAGCCGCATTGAGCAGCGCATCAGCGGCATCAATCTTCTCCTGGGCCAGCCAGATGCGGGCCAAGCGCAGACGGGCGATCTGTTGCAGCGAGGGGTCTTTAGTTGTACTCATTACCCGCTCCAGCAGGGCAGCCGCTCCCTCCAGGTCGTCCGCTTCAACTCGTACCCGGGCCATTTCGAGGGTGGCGAACAGGGCGTAAATGCTGCGCCCATAGTTCTCCTCAAGCTGCTGCTGCTGACGCAGCAGCGCCTCGTCACTGCCCACCTCGGCAACTTGGGTCAGTAGGTGGTATTGAAAAGAGGCCTCGGCCCGTTGGTTTTCTTGGTGTTGTGACCAGCTCTGCCAGCCGAAAACCCCGGCCAGACCGATGACGACTCCACCAGCCACCGATTTGCCATTCTGCCGCCACCACTGTTTGAGGGCCTCGGCCTTCTCTTCATCGGATGAATATACATCAACCACGCCTGTTTACTCCTCACACTCGTTTTATCAATTGCTGTAGGTTGGGTTGCTTTGGAGATTCGAGATTCGAGACTCGAGGCTCGAGGCTAGTGCAAATAGGCCGAAGTCACGGAGACTATCCGGCAACCCGTGTCGCCAGCCGTAGGTCGCCCCGTAGGGCGTTAACGGCAAGGCTCTTTTGCGTAGGTCGGTCGCGCCTGAGGCGCTCCTACGGTAAATCGCTGCGCCCTGAAAAGGCGCTCCTACGGTGAATCCTCTTCGCCCTAAAGGCGCTCTTACGGTCAATCACTGCGCCCTGCAGCGCACTCGGTGGCGACTAGGGCGCGGCAGAAGGCGAGCAGCGGCTCCCCTTCCGCCAGCTCCTGTTGCCCGCCGTCGCTGCGCAGTGCCTTGAGGGCGACCACACCGCGCTGGCGCTCGCTCTCGCCCAGAATCAGGGCGTGGCTCGCCGCGCTGCGGTCGGCCCGTTTGAAGCGGGCCTTTAGCCCTCCCCCGCCACAATGGGTGACCACTCGCAGTCCGGCGACCTGGTCGCGCAGGCGCTCGCTCAGGAGCATCACCGCCGCCTCGTCGTCGCCGCTGGTAGGGAGCAGGTAGAGGTGGGGGGTGGCGTGGTCGCCGGGGGGATTCTCCTCCAGCAGCGCAATCAGTCGTTCCACCCCCAGGGCGAAGCCGACCGCTGGGGTGGCACGTCCGCCGAGCTGCTCGACCAGTCCGTCATAGCGACCACCGGCGCAGACAGTGCCTTGGGCGCCCAGGCGGTCGCTGACCCATTCAAAAACGGTACGGCTGTAGTAGTCGAGTCCACGCACTAACCGGGGGTTGAGGCGAAAGGGGACTCCGGCGGCGGTAAGGCCGTCACACAGGGTCTGCAAATGGCTACGCGAGGTCTCGCCAAGGTGTTCGCTGAGCAGCGGTGCGGCGGCGAGGAGGTCGGCCAGCTCTGGGTTCTTGGAGTCGAGGATGCGTAGCGGGTTCCCCTCCAGGCGGCGGATGCTCTCCTCATCGAGCTGATCGCGGTGCGCTGTGAAGTAGTCAACCAGTTGGGCGCGATAGGCGAGCCGCTCCGTCGGGGTGCCGAGGGAGTTGAGCTGTAGCTCCAGCCCCGCCACCCCAAGGACTCGCCAGAGGCGAGCGCTGAGGAGGAGGATCTCAAGGTCGATGTCGGGGCCGCTGAGGCCGTAACTCTCGACACCGATCTGGTGAAACTGCCGAAAGCGCCCCTTTTGCGGGCGTTCGTGACGAAACATCGGCCCTTGGTACCAAAGCCGTTGGGTCTGGTTGTGCAGCAGCCCCAGTTCGATACCGGCACGCACGCAGCCGGCAGTCCCTTCTGGGCGCAGGGTAAGGCTATCCCCATTGCGGTCACTGAAGGTGTACATCTCCTTTTCAACGATGTCGGTGACTTCGCCGATGGAGCGCTTGAACAGCTCGGTCATCTCCAGCATTGGCATACGGATTTCACGGTAGCCATAGCTTTCGACCACCTGCCGGACCCGGCTCTCCAGGAAGTGCCAGAGCGGAGTCTGCTCAGGCGGGATATCGCGCATTCCGCGCACGGCTTGAATATTTTTACTCATGTACGATTGCTAAAAATAAAAGAGGGAGGAGAGAGAACTCAGGAGTAGAGGATTTTCGCGCAGGGCGGTATCACTCCATCCCGAGCCGCTCTTTGGTCAAGGTGAAGCGGGCGACGTTGCGATTGCTGTGCGGTGCGAGGTCGAACGGTTCGCCGTTGATCGCGACGCGGACGCTGGAGGCTCGCCCGAGTACCACGCTAAAAGGGGGTGTCCCTTCGCTTAGGGTGCGCTGGCTACCACCGCGCTGCTCGCCGATGATTAGCAGTTTACCGCTGCTATCCCGCACATCAGTCCAAGAGGCATCGACAAAGCGAAACTCCAGAGTAAAGGGTGGGATACCGGCCTCACTCGCGACCGCTTCGCGAGCTTCTGACGGGGCGCTGCTAGCCGCCGCGCCTTGCTCTGCGCCAGCGGGAGCGGCAGCGGTAGCGCCAGCGTCAGCGGGAGCGACAGCGGGTGTGCGCCCCTCCCGCTGCTGGGGAGTGCTGCTGCCGGTTGCCGTAACCACCGAATTACGTGGCGGCACTTCCGCCTCAATAATCGGATTTGCCACCGGTTGCTGCGACAGGGGCGGGGCAAGCTGCCCCATCGGTGGCGGCGGCGGGTTGAGCGGTTGCGCAGGTTGCAGCAGGCCGCTCCCAGCCGCTGGCGGGGGATCTGCCCGCCGCTCGTTCTGCTCCAGAAAGCCTTGCCACCAGAGCAGCACCAACACGACCATCACCACAATGATCAATAGCGTTAGAATCCGAACTAGCGGCTGGCTGCTATTGACTTGGGTCTTGCCGGAGGCGGCCCGCAGATTGGGGTTGACCTCGGTCGCCGGGAAGGCCTGGCGATAGGATTGCAACAACGGATCTACCGGTATCTCCAGCAGGCGGGCATAGTTGATCAGATAGCCTCGCACAAAAACCGGGGAGGGCAAGCGGGCGTAGTCGTTGCTCTCCAGCTTGAGGACTGCCGCGTTGTCGAGGTGGAGCCGCTGCGCCACCTGTTCAATGCTCCAGCCACGCTGCTCTCTAGCGTGCTGCAGTCGCGGTCCCGGCCCTCCCTGGTGGGGAGATTCTGTCCTCTCCTCTGCGACCAGTGGTACACTCATCGGTGCCTTGCTCCCATCAGTTGTAAATATTCGTCGGAATCGGGAAAGTTACTGCGCAGTTGCAGTGCCAGACTCGCCTCGGTATCGCGGTCTCCCAAGATACGGGCGATTTGGATGCCGAGCCAGAGCGAGCGAGCACTGCGCCCGGAGACCGCATGAAAACGGCGCAGGTACTCCCGTGCCAATGCTACCTTATCCTGTTTCAGGCTCAGATCCGCCATCTCCAGCAGCGCCGAGGCGAGTCGTGGCTCGTGACGCAGGGCGCGAATAAAGTACTCCTCGGCCTTGGCGCTATTGCCACTGCGCAAAGTACAGATCCCGGCATTATTCAGCGCGACTGCCGGGGTCGAGTAGAGAGGGTTATCCAGCGCCCTGAGAAACTCCTGCTCGGCCGCTGGGTAGCGGTTGCGCTTGCACAAAAAGAAACCATAAGCATTTCTGTAATATGGGTTTTTAGGCTGCAACGAGAGCGCCCGCTGAAAGTGGCGTTCGGCGTGACTGGTCTCGTCGAGCTGGTCATAGACCAGCGCTAGAACATTATGCGCATCAGCGTTATTTGCGTCACGCCGCACCGCCTCGCGGGCATTTTGCAGCGCCTGAGGGAAGGCTTGTCGACGCAAATACTCCACCGCCAGATTTACATAAAGATCTGCTGGACTTTCTTGGCTACGCTCGCCCAGATTACCCACCCGGCTCTCCTCGCCCCCGCCGATCCCTTCGGGTAGGGTAGCACATCCGCCCAACAGGAGCAGCAGCGATCCTACAACTCCCCATCCGCGCCAATGCTGGCGCATGAGCAGCGTCTGCCGTTGCGCTCGCAATCGCCTACTCCCCCCGGTCGTTTCCATCCTGATATATGTGGCATCCATTTCGCTATTACCTGCGTTGTTGCTCAATACTCTTTCCCATCGTTGAGTCTACAGCACTCCGCCTGCACAATCGAGCCAAGCAGTTGGGGAATCCGCAAAAATCGCGGCCCGTGCCGCCCCCATACCGCCCCGCTCATGCCACCACCTGTGGCAACCGGCGGCTACGGTCAGCGATACGACCGACCAACTGGCCGCAGGCGGCATCAATCTCTTCACCCCGAGTTTTTCGGGTGATGGAGATGATCCCGGAGCGCATCAGGCGCTGCCGAAAGGCCTCAATGCGCTCGGGCGAGGAGCAGCGATAGTCCGTTCCAGGGAACGGGTTGAAGGGGATAAGATTCATCTTTGATGGAGTCCCCTCCAACAGGCGAATCAACTGACGGGCGTGCTGGTCGCTGTCGTTCACCCCGTCGAGCATCACATACTCCCAAGTGATCTTGCGCCGTCGATCCTCGGCGATAAAGTCGCGACAGGCGGGGATTAGCTCCTCCAGGGGATATTTGCGGTTAATCGGCACCAACTGATCCCGCAGCGCATTGTTCGGAGCGTGGAGCGAAACCGCCAGACTGACATCGGAGAGCAGCCGCAGCCGCCGCAGTGCCGGGACAATCCCCGCCGTACTCACCGTTACCCGATACTTCGAGAGGCCGTAAGCGAGATCATCCTGAATAATCGAGAGCGCCGGCACCACCGCCTCCATGTTCGCCAGCGGCTCCCCCATCCCCATCATCACCACATTAGTTAAGCTATAGCCGAGAGTGCGCACCAGCCACACCTGCGCGACGATCTCCGCTGCGGAGAGGTTGCGGTTAAAACCCTGGCGAGCGGTAGAGCAGAAGCTACAGTCGAGGGCGCAACCGGCCTGGGTCGAGATGCAGAGGGTAGTGCGCTCACCGTCGGGAATAAACACCGACTCAATCCGATTGCCACACGCCAACTCCAGCACCCACTTGCGGGTACCATCAGCAGCGGGCTGCTCCAGCACGATCTTGGGGATACGGATCTCAGTATGCGCTTGCAGTTGCGCCCGCAGCGCCTTGCTAAGGTCGGTCATCGCGGTGAAATCGGTCACCCCATGCTTATGGATCCACTTGAGTACCTGCCGCGCGTGAAACGGCTTATGGCCAAGCGCAACAAAGAGCGCCTCCATCCCCTTCCGATCCAGTCCGAGCAGATTAACGCTCTTTTGTTGCTGCATTTCCACCGACCTATCCACCCCGCATCTGCTCTGGCTGTATCACTCCATCCGGCCTCTACCTGACTAGCGCAGCAGAGGTCTCTGGCGTGCAGCCGTCGGGTTCAGCGGACGATCTCTAGCGTGATAAAGGCTATAAGTTTACCTTGCCGCTCCTTTTCTCGCAAACGCTTCGCAGCGGGGAGAGGATAAATAGCAAAAACGCAGTGGTTTCCGCCTCCCCTCCACCACTCCGGCCCGGCCACAAAATCTACCGTCCATCGAAAAAAGATCAACTTCTCCCCCGCGTCGGGGTCTGATTCGCCAATGGGCGACCCAGAAAACCACCACAATTATGCGACATTCTCCCCTGGTTGTAGTGGTATACTAACCGCCCGCATCACCACCCCAGAAGCCGAAAACCGAAACGGCCTCCCCGGTTTGGTGAGCGTCACCCTGATCACGACCAGCCGATCCTCTTGGTCAGCGACGGCCCTACATCCCCTTAAACCAAAGAGTGCTTCGTGAGCAAAATGAGCAAAATGAGCAAAAAATTACTAATTGGCCTGCTGCTATTTGCGCTGATTCCCAGTGCCGGGGCGAAGCTCTCCGGGACTCCCCTAGAGGAGCTAACCCCCAAGCGGGAGCACCGCCAGACCACCATGATCATCACCCGGGTCATTAATAAATACCACTACAACGCCGCGCCCATCGACGACCGCCTCTCCTCGGCCATCTTCGACCGCTACCTAGAGTCGCTCGACCCCAACAAAAACTACTTCACCCAGCAAGACATCAACCACTTCGAACGCCACCGCGAGCGCCTGGATGATGCCATTCGCAGCACCGACCTCACCCCTGCCTTCGAGATCTTTCGGGTCTACCGGGTACGGGTCAACGAAATGATCAACTACGCGCTGGGGCAGCTCGACCGGGAGTTCGACTTCACCATCCCCGAAAGCTACCGCTTCGACCGCAAAGAGGCCCCCTGGGCCGCCGACCACAGCGAACTGCGGGAACTCTGGCGCCAGCGGGTCAAAAACGACATCCTCTCGCTACGCCTCACCGACAAAGCGCCGGAAGAGATCAACGAGACCCTGCGCAAGCGCTACGAGCGAACCCTGCGGCGCACCAACCAATTCGATGCCGACGATGTCTACCACTTTTTCATTAACGCCTTCACCCTCAGCATCGAGCCACACACCGCCTACATGCCGCCACGTGATGCCGAAAACTTCGACATCAACATGCGCCTCTCGCTAGAGGGGATCGGCGCAGTCCTGCGCAGCGAGGATGAATACACCACCATCCAAAAAGTCATTCAAGGCGGCCCCGCCGCGCTCAGTCGCGAAGTCCACGCCGGTGATCGGGTTCTCGCTGTCGGCCAAGGCAAACGTGGCGAAATGGAAGATGTCATCGGCTGGCGGCTACAAGATGTGGTAGACCAGATCCGTGGCCCCAAAGGCTCCACCGTGCGCCTGCGCCTCCTTCCGGCCAAAGCCGGCAGCGACGGCCCGAGCAAGGTCGTCACCCTCGAACGCAACGAAATCAAACTAGAGGAGCAGGCCGCCCGCAAACAGATTATCGAAGAGCTGGAGGGACTCAAAGGCTACCGCATCGGGGTCATAGAGGTACCCACCTTCTACCGCGATTTTCAGGGCTTTTCACGCGGCGATGCCGATTTTCGCAGCACCACCCGGGATGTGCGCCTGCTGCTTGAAGAGCTGGTCGCCGCCGAGGTCGATGGAGTCCTCATCGACCTGCGCGGCAACGGCGGCGGCTCCCTCACCGAGGCGACCGAACTGACCGGACTCTTCATCCCCGGCGGCCCGGTCGTTCAGGTGCGCAAAGCGACCGGCGAACTCGACATCGAACAGGATCTCAACCCCGAAGTGGCCTACAGCGGCCCGCTCGCGGTTCTGGTAGACCGCTCCAGCGCCTCCGCCTCTGAAATCTTCGCCGCCGCCATTCAAGACTATGGACGCGGCATTGTGATCGGCGAAACCACCTTCGGCAAAGGCACGGTACAGACCCTGTTAAACCTCGACCGCTTTATGTTCCTCGGCAGCGGTGGCGACCTCGGACGGCTACGCCTCACCATGGCCCAATTCTACCGCATTAACGGTGGCAGCACCCAATACAAGGGAGTCATCCCCGACATCCCCTTCCCCACCGACGGCTATGGCCACAAGGTTGGAGAACGCGCCCTCGACAACGCCCTGCCGTGGACCCAGATCGCCCCCACCGACTACCGCCGCAGCTCCTCTCTTGGCGACCTCTCCCGCTATCTGGAGCGCCACCGCACACGAACCGCCAGCGACCCCGGCTTCCGCTTCCTGCTCGAAGAGGAGGAGGCACTGCGCAGCGCCCGCGAAGAGCACACCCTCTCACTAGTCAAAAGCGAACGCCAGCAGGAGTGGAAAGAGCGTCAGGAGCAGCGCCTGGAACGCCTCAACCGCTTTCGCGAAGCGGTCGGACTCCCCCCCGAGAGTCCAGAGAGCCGTGCAGAGAGCAACGACGACCCCGAAGCGGCACAAGCCAGCCTACTGCACCCCGACAGCGACAGCGACGACCCCGAAGAGCAAGCGATTCGCAAGATCGCCATTCACGAGGCCGCGCGCATCCTCGGCGACCTGATTAGCGATGCCAGCGCAACCCGCGCCGCAATGGTTGAGTAGCTCCCCTTGCAACTCCTGGAGCAACGCCTACGGCGACTGACCGAGGCGGGTGGCGATGCTATGCCCAGCGGCGGACTCATCGGCCTGGAACGGGAAGCCCTGCGGGTCACCCCCGCCGGCCGCATCTCGCAGCGCCCCCACCCCTTCGCGCTCGGCTCCGCCCTCACCCACCCCCACATCACCACCGACTACTCCGAGGCGCTGATCGAACTGATCACCCCCCCCTGCCACCAGCCTGAGCAGAGCCTCGCCTTTCTCGCCGACACCCACGCCTTCGTCTACCGCCAGCTCGACGACGAAGTGCTATGGGCCAACAGCATGCCCTGCATTATCGACGATCCCGAGAACATCCCAATCGCCCACTACGGCCCCTCCAACGCTGGCCAGATGAAGCGCATCTACCGAATCGGACTTGGCCACCGCTACGGACGCATGATGCAAGTGATCTCCGGCATCCACCTCAACTACTCCCTACCCCTCGCTTTTTGGGAGCCGTTCCGAGCGCTAGAGGGCGACCGGCGCGAACTTCGGGCCTTCATCGACCACCACTACTTCGCGATGATTCGCAACCTACAGCGCCACGGCTGGCTGATCCCCTATCTTTTTGGTGCCTCTCCAGCGATCTGCAACACCTTTCTCGCCACCCACGACAGCCACCACTTGCAGAGTCTCCCCGGCGGCACCCGCTACGAACCCTACGCCACCTCCCTGCGCATGGGCGACATCGGCTACACCAACCGCAAAGAGGCGTGCGCCGGCATTAAGGCCAACTACGACGACCTAAACGGCTACCTCGCCAGCCTGCGCTATGCGATTCACACCCCCTGCGAAGTCTGGCAGCAGATCGGGCTGCGCGACCGCGACGGCGGCTATCGCCAACTCAACGCCAATATTTTGCAAATTGAGAATGAATACTACTCCACCATCCGCCCCAAACAGCTCCAGCACCACCTCGAAAAGCCTACCGATGCCCTTGCTAACCGTGGCGTGCTGTACGTCGAACTGCGCTCCTTGGATATCGACCCCTTCACCCCACTCGGCATTGATACAACCCGAATGCGCTTTTTAGAGAGCTTCCTGCTCTACTGCCTGCTCAGCGACAGCCCGCCGATTGATCCTCAGGAGCGTAAATTCATCGACCGCAACCTTGAAGAGACCGCCCACCAAGGCCGCGCCCCCGACTTTCAACTCGCCCACCCCCACGGCCCACGCCCGCTCCAGCAGTGGCTGCATGAGATTTTGAATGATCTGGAGGGGGTCTGCCAACTGCTCGACAGCCGCAGCGACCAGCCCCGCTACCGCACTGCCCTCGACCAGGTTCGCGCCCACAGCGCCCCCGAAGCGACCCCCTCCGCCCGCATCCTCGATCAGCTCCGCCAACGCGGCATCGGCTTTTACGACTTCAGCCGCGAACAGTCGGAACGCCACCGCGACCACTTTCTGCACCACCCCATCGACCCTCAGCGCGAAACCTTGCTGCAGCAGCTTGGCCACACCTCCCACCAGCAGCAGCAGCAACTGGAACAGGCAGATACAACTCCCTTTGCGGAGTTTCTTGCCGCTTACCTTGCTCCATGATTCTTTGTCTGGTTTGAGGTTCGAGGTTCGAGATTCGAGATTCGAGGTTCGAGGTTCGAGGTTCGAGGTTCGAGGTTCGAGATTCGAGGTTCGAGGTTCGAGAAGGGTAGAGGTCTCTTAGTCCGATGATTTTACTATATCCATCAGACTTGAGTTTTGCATACCTCTCTTTTATATCTGATAAAACTTTTTCATCATTACAGGAGCTGTATAGTAGTATTTTATACT
>SLIM01000240.1 GCA_007135625.1 Gammaproteobacteria bacterium | reverse complement strand
GCTCTAGGTTCTAGGTTCTAGGTTCTAGGTTCTAGGTTCTAGGTTCTAGGCTTTGGGTGCGAACCTCTTCTGCCTCCCTTCTTCCCTTTCCACCTTTCCACCTTTCCCCCTTTCCACCTTTCCATCTTTCCATCTTTCCACCTTTCCCCCTTTCAATCTTTCCATCTTTCCATCTTTCCCCCCTTCTTCTGCTTCTCTTCTTTACTACGAATTGACAGTTGCCCTTCGCTCGGTTAGTGTACTTGGTTTTCCCGCACCCACGCGCAGAGGTCTATGTGTTTACCCCACCGACGGAAGAATTTCAACGAATCAATCGTCTGCCCCCTTATGTGTTTGCCATTGTCAACGAGCTAAAAGCGGCGGCACGAGCGCGGGGCGAGGATATTATCGACTTCGGGATGGGGAATCCCGATCAGCCGACTCCGCAACATATTGTGGATAAAATGGTGGAGGTGGTGCAGCGTAACGACACCCACCGCTACTCCATGTCCAAAGGTATCCCCCGCCTGCGTCGAGCGATTTGCAACTGGTACCGCGAACGCTTCGATGTACAGCTCGACCCCGAGACCCAGGCGATTGTCACCATCGGCTCCAAAGAGGGGCTGGCCCACCTAGCACTCGCCTGCATGGGGCCGGGAGACTCGGTACTGGTGCCCAACCCCGCCTACCCGATCCACCCCTACGGCTTTGTCATCGCCGGGGCCGATGTGCGCCATGTGCCGATGGTACCGGGGGTTGACTTTTTCGAGAAGCTGCGCGAGGCCATCGAAGGCTCCTGGCCGCGACCCAAGATGCTAGTCCTCAACTTTCCCGGCAACCCCACCACCCACTGCGTAGAGCTGGACTTTTTCGAGCGGGTGATCGAAATCGCCAAGCAGTATGGTATTTGGGTGGTTCACGACATCGCCTACGCCGACATTGTGTTTGACGGCTACGTCGCCCCCTCCATCCTCCAGGTTCCGGGAGCGGAAGAGATCGCTGTGGAGTTTTTCACCCTCTCCAAGAGCTACAACATGCCGGGTTGGCGAGTCGGCTTTATGTGTGGCAACAAAACGCTGGTCGGTGCCTTGGGGCGGATTAAATCCTACCTCGACTACGGAACCTTCACCCCGATCCAAGTCGCCGCCATTCGCGCCCTGGAGGGGCCGCAGGAGTGTGTGCAGGAGATTCGCGACATGTACCAACAGCGGCGCGATGTACTCTGCGGCGGGCTAAACAGCATCGGCTGGGCGGTCGAACCGCCCAAGGCGACGATGTTTGTCTGGACACCGATTCCCGCTTTCTACCGCGAGATGTTTCGGGAGGCCGAGAGCGTCTCCCTGGAGTTCTCCAAAAAGCTGCTGCAAGATGCCCACGTCGCAGTCTCCCCCGGTGTCGGCTTTGGTGCCTATGGCGATGACCATGTACGCTTCAGCCTCATCGAAAATGCCCATCGCACCCGCCAGGCCATTCGCGGTATTCGGGATATGTTCCGGCGCGATGGAGTCAGCCTACCAGCGGGAGAGTAGCGGTTACCGAGGGGAGTGCGGAGAGGTTACCCCGCTTCTGGGAATACAACAACATATCAAAACCATTTGCATAGAGGATCATCGTGAAACCTATTCATGTCGGCCTATTAGGGCTAGGAACCGTCGGCGGCGGCACCGTCAACGTGCTGTCACGCAACGCAGCAGAGATCGCCCGACGGGCCGGGCGTGAGATTCGCATCACCCACGCAGCGGCCCGTGCCTACGCCCCGGAGCTGGAACCGCTGCTCCAAGGGGTAGAGATTTGCGACGATGCCTTCGCGGTGGTCAATAACCCCGAAGTGGAGATTATCGTCGAGCTGATTGGTGGCTACACCCCCGCCTTAGAACTCGTTATGCAGGCGATTGCCAACGGCAAACATGTTGTCACCGCCAACAAAGCGCTGATCGCAATGCACGGTAACGAGATCTTCCAAGCCGCACAAGGGCGCGGGGTGATGGTCGCTTTTGAAGCCGCCGTTGCTGGCGGCATTCCGATTATTAAGGCACTGCGCGAAGGGCTTGCCGCCAACCAGATTGAGTGGGTCGCCGGGATTATCAACGGCACCGGCAACTTCATTCTCACCGAAATGCTCGACAAAGGGCGCGACTTTGCCGAAGTCCTCAGCGAAGCGCAGGCCCTCGGCTACGCCGAAGCCAACCCCACCTTCGACGTAGAGGGGATTGATGCCGCCCATAAACTGACTATTCTTGGCTCCCTCGCCTTCGGCATTCCGCTTCAGTTTGACAAAACCTATGTCGAGGGGATCACTCGTATTACCCGCCAGGATGTCGCCTACGCTGAACAGCTCGGCTACCGCATCAAACACCTCGGGATCGCTCGCAAAGAGGCCAACGGTATCGAGCTGCGCGTTCACCCCACGCTCATCCCGCGCAAGCGGCTCATTGCTAACGTCAATGGGGTGATGAACGCGGTGCTGGTTAAGGGCGATGCGGTCGGCCCGACCCTCTACTACGGTGCTGGAGCGGGGTCAGAACCGACCGCCTCGGCAGTGGTCGCCGATCTGGTTGATGTTACCCGCACCCTCACGACCGATCCCAATAACCGGGTGCCTCATCTTGCTTTTCAACCCAGTCACCTCTCCAATCTGCGGATTATGCCGATGGAGGAGGTGCAAACCGCTTGCTATTTGCGCGTTCATGCGTTAGATGAGCCGGGGGTTATGGCGGAAATTGCCGGGATTCTCGGTCGCCACGGGATCAGCATTGAGGCGATTCAGCAGAAGGAGCCGGCAGAGGGTGAAGAATCCTTGCCGCTGGTGATGCTGACCCATCGGGTTGAGGAGCGCTGTATGAATCAGGCTATTGCGGAGATCGAAGCGCTGGAGTGCGTGTCGGGTGCGGTGATGCGGATTCGCTTGGAGCCGTTGAGTGGGTGAGGGGTTGCGTGGTTGAGGGGGCGATGGGCAGG
>SLIM01000314.1 GCA_007135625.1 Gammaproteobacteria bacterium | reverse complement strand
TTGGGGTGGTTGGGGCGGGGGGGGGGGGGGGGGGCGGTTTCGTTACAGCTTGATGCTACGCTGGTGGAGCGTCTACCGCTGCTGTTGCGGGTCTATGTGGGGGCGGCGGCGGCGGCTTATGGGGATGTTGAGGGGGCTGATCTGTTGAAGATCCATATCGGTTCGGGGAAGTTGACGCTAATGCGTTATGACGATTTTCAGGGTAAGGCGCTGCCGCAGATGCTGGAGCGGGTGAAGATTACGTTGCGTGAGCAGGATGTTGAGCTGTTTCGTTATGGTGAGGCGTATACTCCGCCGTTTTTGTATCGTAAGTCGCGTTTTTTGAGTGAGGAACACCCCTTTTTTGTCGAGCAGTTGGCTTTTGATGAGGCGCTGGAGGGGTTGGGGTGGTTCGATTTTTCGGGCTATGGGCCGACCCCGGAGGCGCTGCTGGAGGGGTTGCGTCGGCATCGTTGGGAGGTCGCTGGTTGGCAATTGCGCCGGGTCTCTACGCTTCCCGCTCTGGATGAGCCGTGCGGGCGCTTTTTGACTTTTCGTCAGTTGATTGAGTGCGGGGAGACGCAGGCCGCTAGTGGTTTGGCGAATCGACCGCTGGAGGCGGAGAGTTATACCGCGCTGCTGGAGTTGGCGGAGCAGGTGTTGGATCCGGTGATCGAGTGGTTTGGGATGATACGTTTGACCTATGGTTTTTGCTCGCCAGCGCTGGCGCGGATGATTCGCGGGCGGATCGATCCGAAGTTGGATCAGCACGCGGCGCATGAGCGAAATCGGCTGGGAAATCGGGTCTGTAAGCGGTTGGGGGCGGCGGTCGATTTTTATGTGGAGGATGAGGATATGCGTGAGGTGGCGCGTTGGGTGGTGCGCAATACGCCGTTTGATCGGCTCTATTTTTATGGTTCGGAGCTGCCGATTCATGTGAGTTTCGGTCCCGATCACTCGCGCCAGGTGGTGACGATGCGTCCGGGGCCAAGTGGGCGGCTGGTGCCTCGGGTGGGGGGGCTTTAGCTGGTTTTGTTAGGGAGCGGAGGAGAGAAGCTTCTGCCTTGCTATTAACGACTGGTATAGTGTGGTGCTGGCTGGGATGATGATCAAGGCCGCTTAATCAAAGATTTTGCCCTTGCGATATCTTTTGTACCACCACATATTCGTCCGTGCCGTGGAAACCGCTATAGAGTAGGCCCGGCACGCTGCCCATAAAACATTGATCCCCCTCCCAGCGCTCTTCGCTCAACTCTCCACCAAAAAATCAATACTAATCCGATCTGCCGCATTGGGGCGAAAGTGCTGGTCGGCATAGGCGACGTGGGTAGGGTGGTCGCGGTAGCCGGGGATGACGCTGGGTCCGCTGAAGCGAACTAGCCAGCAGTAGCGGTATTTGGCGTTCTCCTGAATCGCCTGGCCGGTGGCGACGCTACGCACTCCCGGAATGGTGGCGAGGCATTCGCGCCCGTGGGCCATCAGCTCCTCGGCATGCGGCTCGGCGGCGGCGGCGAGGTTGTAGACGATCAGGTGTTCGACCGGGGTGACCGGGCGAGCGGTGGCGAGCAGGGCGGGGGCTTGCTCTACGGCACCGCAGTAGCGGATGGCGCGTTCGGCTTCGCGGGTGATGGCGTTAATAACGGCGCTACTGCGCTGGCTGAAGGGGCCGTGTTCACCATCCAGTGCGCTGCCAGCAGCGACATCAAGGGCGGTGAAAAAGTTAATTTTAGCGGCACCGTGGGCGACCAGTTGTTCGATCTGGCTGCTATCGAGACCGCTGCCGCCGTGGATCACCAGCGGGGTGGAGAGCCGTTCGGCGAGTTGCTGCAGGCGCGGGTAGTCGAGCTGCGCTCCCCCCTGGGGGCGGCCATGGGCGGTGCCGATGGCGACCGCGAGGAGATCGACCCCGCTCTCTTGCACAAACCGTTCGGCCTCTGCGGGATCGGTGAGGTGGCGTTCACGGCTGGCACCGGGGAGGGTGCCGAGCGTCCCTTCGACCACCACATCGCAGCCGTGGGCGAGCTGCACCACCTCGCGGGTGAGGGCGATGTTGTCATTCAGCACGAGCGGAGAGCCATCTACGGCGATGCCGTTGCAGCCGTGGCGAATGCCGTGAATGGCCCCTTCGGGGGTGGTGACTTGGTCGAGCTGAATGGCGACCGGGATGGTGGCGCGACGGGCGGCGGCTTCGATGGCGGGGAGCAAGATGGCGCTGGGGGTGGGGGTGCGGCTCTGCTCACGCAGGTGGAGGATGAGCGGCGCACGCAGCGCTTCGGCGGCGGCGATGCAGCCGCTAAGGGACTCTAAGCCGGTGATCTCGAAGGCGGCGAGGGCGTAGCCCTGTTGGCGGGCGTGGTGTGCCATGTCGTGGAGTTGAAGAATCGGCATGGAGGCTCTCCTGCTAAAGTTTTTTCGGGCGGCGTTAGCCGTCGTTGCTCACATCCGGCTCCCAACCAGCGGCACGCGCCCGCTCGACGATAGCGGCGTAGAGGCGGGCGTGGCGTTCGCCCAGCTCGGGAGGGAGTCGGCTGGGAAGATGGCCATAAGGCTCCCAGGCATGATAGACCTTCTCATAGAGGCCCTGCAAGCGCCCCATCTCCCAGCCGATGCACTGCTCTCCCTCCGGCAGCAGGCCGAAGATCCAAGCGTCGAGAATAACCTGTCCCCAGGGGGAGAGACCGCCGTTGTCGTCTTGGTAAATACCAGGATAGCCGGTGTTAATCATATTTTTAAGGTTTAAGGGTTAAGTTTTAAGGGTTAAGGGTTAAGGGTTAAGTTTTAAGGGTTAAGTTTTAAGGGTTAAGGGTTAAGGCAGGGACGGCAAACGCCCCTTAAAACTTAAAACTTAAAACTTAACCCTTAACAAGCCTCCGCTCTAGCTCCTCTTGCATCAGTTCTAGGGTCTGGTTGCGCACTTTGGAGGCTCCTTGGTGGTAGTGGCGGACGGTGCAGGGGACGGGTTCGTGCAGTCCCCGTTCGGGGGAGTCTTGAAAATCGCACCAGGCGAGGATCGGCAGGTCGTAGAGGTTGGAGTCCATCACCACCCAGCTATCGCCATCGAGGCGTAGTGAGAGCGGCGGTAGCCCCTCTAGGCCGAAGCAGCTTGCGTCGGGGTGGCGTACCCGATAGCGCCGCCAAACGTTCCACACCGCCGCAGGAATGCGTGAGGGGTAGCTATCGAGTGGCGGCAAGTCGTTGAGGCGTTCGTACATCGCCCCTACCCGGTGAGTTCCACAAAGAGTTGCGGCAGCCGCTCGGGGAGCCGCTCGACCCGGTCTACGATGGTGTAGCCGTTGGGACCGAAGATGCGCTCCACATAGCGGTCGGCGTTGGGATCGAGGGTGAGGCAGAAGGTGTTGACCCCTACCGTGCGCAGCTCCTCCACCGCCTTTTTGGTGTCGTGGCGCAGATACTGCGGATCGCGCTCGTCGATGTCTGCCGGTTCACCATCGGTCACCAGCAGCAGCAGCTTCTTGCGCTGCGGCTGGTGCAGCAGGTGCTGCCCGGCGTGGCGCAGGGCGGTACCCATGCGGGTGGAGTAGCCGCCTTGCATCCCCGCCAGTCGCCCCTTCGCCTCATCGTCAAAACGCCCCTCAAAGCTTTTTAGCGGGTAGTACTTGACATCGTGGCGACCGTCGGAGCAGAAGCCGTGAATGGCGTAGGGGTCGCCGATGTTGCCCACCGCCGTGGCGAGCAGCGCGGCGGCCTCGCGGGTGAGTCCGATGACGCTGTTATCGGTACCGGCGACCATTTCGTTGGTCGATTCGGAGAGGTCGAGCAGGATCAGCACCGCCAGGTCACGCCGCTTGAGGATGTAGCGCATGGTGACCCGGGGATCATACTCCAGCCCGGCACGCATGTTCACCATCGCATCGACGGCGGCGTTAAGATCCAGCTCATCGCCATCCTCCAGCTTGCGCTCACGCATTACCCCTTGCGGGCGTAGCCGATCCACAATTTGGCGCAGGCGGCTGGCAATCGGCTTGTTGCGACGGATAATCTCATCAATGACGGAGGGACTCTCCTTTCGCATCCGCCGCTCATAGAGGGTGACCCAGTCGGGGCGGTGGAGCTGCACCTGATAATCCCATTCGTGATAGTGGAAGGGATCGGAGACCGGCTCCTTGCCCTCCATCTCGTTGTAGGAGATGCCGTTATCCTCATAAGGAAAAAGCTCGGTGGGAAGGATCCAGATCTCCTGGGCATCATCCCCAGCATTTTCGACCTCAACCTCGTTGACAAACTCCATTAGCGAGACCCGCTTTCTGACCTGCCTGGTCCCTTGGAGAATATCGACACCGCGCTCCCAAGAGAACTCTGCAAACTCCCAGACGAAACGGTTGTCGTCGCGGTAGGGGAGACGCAGATTCTCTAACTGACGCAGCGAGGGGAGTGCGCGGCGGTTCGTGAGCAGGTGGTAGAGTTCCAGACCGAGGTGCCAGGAGAGGTTGTTGTCGTCGTATCTACGCTCGATAGCGGCGTGAAACTTGGCGGCCAGGGCATCGAGTTCGGCATCGCCGGTCGGCTGTTCGGCATCGAGCAGATGGAGAGCGAGGCGCTCTAGCCACTCCTGCGCCGGATGTTCGGCCCGCTCCTCCTTGGGCAGTGCCAGCAGGGTACCCCATAGCGCTTGGAGACCGGGGAGTTCGCGAATTGCGTTATACTCCACGCGGGCATCCTCAAACAGGCCGATCAGGCTCATCTGCGCCGGGATCAGCTCCTGTGCCGAGATGGCGGCGCGGGTATAGACTAGATGCGCTGCCTGGTGGGCGGCGATGGCGCGGTAGAACTCCAGCCCCTTGACCGGGCCGATGTCATCGACCGCATCGGGGAGATGGAGGATAAAGCCCTCCAGATAGGGCTTGAATTCACTGCGATCTGCCGCCGCCGGACGGAGCCAGAAGTCGCGTCCCCACAGCGCCCGCAGATAGGCCCCCAGTTTGCGTTGGTGGTCGATAAAGAGAACCCCTTTGCGCTCTTTCTTGACCATCGCCTGGCTGTCGGCGGTTTGCAGTCCGAAGTAGGCGAGCTGGTTCTTGAAGTCGGTGCGGTAGGCATCGGCCCCGAAGAAGGCCCAGCGCCGCAGACCGCCGAGGGTGAGTTTGGAGAGCAGCTCGTCGAGTACCCCGAACATCGGGCGCAGGCCACGCGGAGCGCGGGCGGCGAGCTGGTGTAGAAACTGGAGGTAGGCGCGAAACAGGGTGATGTCGCCGAGCCGCCGGGCGGCGGTGGGGAGGGTGGCGAAAAACAGCCCGATCACCTCACCGGAGGTCATGGAGGTGAGCTTCATGGCGGCGATAATCGACTCTTTCACCACCTCGTCGCCCAGCTCCTTGGCCACCAGCGGCATCTCTTGCAGAAAGGTCGCGACCAGGTCATTACCGCGCCCGAGGTTGGTGAGTCCCTTCGCCCCTTCGAGGTAGTTTTGCAGACCGCTCGGGGTCATCACCCGCGCCGCTTCGTGGAAGGTTCCCTCCAGAATCGCCAGCAGCTCGGGGTTGAAGTGTTCGAGATACTCGCTGTACTGTTGCAGATCAATGCTCATCGCAGCCTCTCCTGTTCCAGACGCTGGGGGGTGGCTTGTGAGCAGTGCCTCACCAAGCGGCTGGGGTATAAGAACCTAAAATCTCTCGCCGAGAGTTGGGGCCAGGTGCAAGGCGCTAGACGCACCTCGCACTCCGCACCTCTAGCCTCTAATCGCTAGCCAAAAAACGTGCTGACCGCAGCATCCAGGGCATCACGCATATCGGGGTCGTCGGTGAGCGGGCGGACCAGAGCGATCTGGCAGGCATCGGGGGCAGGGATACCGGTGCCGATCAGGGCGGCGGCGTAGACCAGCAGACGGGTCGAGATCCCCTCATCCAAGCCGTGTCCCTTGAGGTTACGCGAGCGGGCGGCGACCTGCACCAGCTTCTCGGCGGTCTCCTTGTCGATTTTTCCCTCGTGGGCGACGATCTCCGTCTCCACAGCAGACTCGGGGTAGTCAAAATCGAGGGCACCGAAGCGCTGCTTGGTGGACTGCTTGAGATCCTTCATGAGCGACTGGTAGCCGGGGTTGTAGGAGATCACCAGTTGAAAATCGGCATGGGCCTCTACCAGCTCGCCTTTCTTGTCGAGTGGCAACACCCGGCGGTGGTCGGTGAGGGGGTGGATTACCACCGTGGTATCCTGCCGCGCCTCCACCACCTCATCAAGGTAGCAAATCGCCCCAATGCGGGCGGCGGTGGTGAGCGGGCCATCCTGCCAGCGGGTGCCATCCTTGTCGAGCAGGAAGCGCCCGATCAGGTCGGCGGCGGTCATATCCTCGTTACAGGCAACGGTGATCAGCGGTTTGCCGAGCTTCCACGCCATGTGTTCAACAAAGCGGGATTTTCCGCAGCCGGTTGGGCCTTTGAGCATCATCGGCATACGCGCAGTATAGGCCGCCTCAAACTGGGCCAGCTCGTTACCGACATTTTTGTAGTAGGGTTCAGATTTGACGCGGTACTGGACAGCAATATCGTTCATGACATCTCTCCTCGGGTCGCTCATGCAAGGTGGGTCGGGATCGAAGGCCGTGCCTCAAATCACTCATCGCTGCACACTGCTGGGGGAAGCCAGTGGAGCAGGGATCAGCGATTAGATCGGGTGTCCCCACACGGGGGACACCCCACCCTCCGACTTAGGCGCTCGGACGGAAGATCAGCATCGCGGTGCCTTGGGTCTGGCGCACGTTGTCATAGCCAATCAGCTTGACCAGATGCTTGGGGTTGGCCTGACGGCAGGCTTCGGCCTCACCGAGAATGCGGTCAATATCGGTCTCACCGAACATCGGCAGCTTCCACATATACCAGTAGTGCTTCATCGCATTCTCTGGCTCGCAGTGCTCAACGGCAGGGTTCCAGCCCTGGTCGATGATGTACTGCACCTGCTTGCGCAGCTCATCGGCGGTCATCTGCGGCAGGTAGGAGAAGGTCTCAAACCGCTTGCTGGAGATATCGCCCAAACGGGACTTATAGTCTTGTACATCGCTCATGGTATGACTCCTATGGCGTTCAGTTAAGGGATAGACCGGAATGGTTTACTTGTGGGAGACATCCAGCTTGTCGACGGTGTCGAACTCAAACTTGATCTCTTTCCAGGTCTCCATGGCGATCTTCAGTTCAGGCGAAGAGTTGGCCGCTTTGATCAGGATATCCTTGCCTTCCTTCTCGATCTCGCGACCCTCGTTGCGGGCCTGGACACAGGCTTCCAGCGCGACCCGGTTGGCGGCTGCGCCAGCGGCGTTGCCCCAAGGGTGGCCGATGGTGCCACCACCGAACTGCAGTACCGAGTCATCCCCGAAGATGGAGACCAGCGCCGGCATGTGCCAAACGTGAATACCCCCGGAGGCGACCGGCAGGACACCCGCCATTTGGCCCCAATCCTGGTCGAAGAAGATCCCCTTGGAGCGGTCTTCCTTGGTGTAACGCTCGCGCATCATGTTGACCCAGCCGATGGTGGCCTCACGGTCGCCTTCCAGCTTGCCGACCACGGTGCCGGAGTGGAGGTGGTCGCCGCCCATCAGGCGCAGCATTTTGGTCAGCACGCGGAAGTTGATGCCGTGCTTGGGGTTGCGGTCGATTACACCGTGCATGGCGCGGTGAACGTGCAGCAGCAGACCGTTCTTGCGGCACCACTTGGAGAGCGAGGTGTGAGCGGCCCAGCCGACGGTGAGGTAGTCGGACATAATGATCTTGGAGCCGATCTCTTTGGCGAATTCGGCACGCTCAAACATATCTTCGACGGTGGCGGCGGTGACGTTGAGGTAGTGCCCCTTGAACTCACCGGTCTCGGCTTCGGCCTTGTCAATCGCCTCTTGGCAGAAGGCGAAGCGGTCACGCCAGCGCATGAACGGCTGGGAGTTGACGTTCTCGTCATCCTTGGTGAAGTCGAGACCACCACGCAGGCACTCATAGACCGCACGGCCATAGTTCTTGGCGGAGAGGCCGAGCTTCGGCTTGATGGTGCAGCCCAGCATCGGACGGCCATACTTGTTGAGCTTGTCGCGCTCGACATAGATACCGTGCGGAGGGCCAGGGTTGGTGGTGACGAACCAGAGGGGGAAGCGGACATCTTCCAGACGCAGCGAACGGACGGCCTTAAAGCCGAAGACGTTACCGACGAGCGAGGTGAAGACGTTAACAATGGAGCCTTCTTCAAACAGCCCCATCGGATAGGCGATGAAGGCGTAGAAGGATTCGTCGTCGCCCGGCACATCTTCGATGGCGTAGGCACGACCCTTGTAGTAATAGAGGTCGGTGAGCAGGTCAGTCCACACCGTAGTCCAGGTGGCGGTGGAGGACTCCGCAGCGACTGCTGCTGCGGCCTCTTCACGCGGCACACCGGCCTGCGGAACGATCTTGAAGACGGCCAGTATGTCGCTCTCTTTTGGAACGTAGGTCGGTTCCCAGTAGTTTTCGCGGTAGTCCTTCACGCCCGCTTGATAGGTTTTCGACATGTCGCAATTCCTCTTGGATTCAGGTTAGGGAATGCCCCGCTCCCTAAAAGGGGGCGGTCCTGGGCATCGATGCACCCTTTTGGGTCGCTGCCCGATGCACGGGGAGTACTATAGCAAGAACTGGAAGAGAAGACAGTTAATTGTTACTATGAAAACCATTTACAGAAGTAAATGGTTGCCGGGGAAGTGACGACAAGAGAGGTCAAAACAAAGCGTCAGGATATGGTAGGATGAGAGAGGGTGACGGGAGCTGCCCGTATATGCCCGAGTCGATTATGATACGCACAAGCGAGGAGGGGGAGATGTTGACCGTTGAAGTATCACCGAAGTTTCAGGTTGTCATACCCGAAGAGATCAGAGAATCACTCCACTTGATACCAGGGCAGAGGATGCAGGTTATCCAGTATCAAAACCGAATTGAGCTGATTCCTGAGGTGAATATTGGACAGCTTGAGGGTTTTTTAGGAGGGATAGATACAACCTTTATCCGCGAGGAAGATCGTGTATGAATGTTGTGGATACCTCTGGGTGGCTCGAATATTTTGAGGGTGGAGCAAACTCGGAGCTATTTGCGGCACCTATCAAGAAAGTAGATAAGCTTATTGTGCCTGTGATATGTGTCTATGAAATCTCTAAAGTAATCCTGCGGGAAAGTAGCGAAGACCATCTTATGCTGGCTCTTGCCGCCATTCACAAAGGTAGGATCATCAATCTCTCGCCCTCACTGGCAACCGCAGCAGCTAAGGCTAGCTTGCGCTATAGTCTTCCGATGGCCGATAGCATCATCTACGCAACAGCAATGCAGTTTAATGCTACAGTTTGGACGCAGGATATTGACTTTAAGGGTATCCCGTGCGTAAACTACATACCAAAAGCATCATGATATGCGGCGTACCTAATCCCCTTCGCTCCACACTCTCTCCATGCACCTAACCCTGCAACAACTCCGCCTCTTTGAGGCGGTTGCCCGCCACCGCAGCTTCACCCGCGCCGCTGAAGAGCTATTTCTCACGCAACCAGCGGTCTCGATTCAGATCAAACGTTTGGAAGAGGGCGTTAACATAGCGCTGCTGGAGCAGATCGGCAAGCGCATCTACCTCACCGCAGCGGGTGAGGAGGTCTACAGTGCGGCGGTCGATATCCTTGGGCGGTTGCGCGGCCTGGAGGGGTCGATTGATGATCTCCAAGGCACCGTCCAAGGGCCGCTACGGGTGGCGGTAGTGACCACCGCCAAGTATTTTATGCCCCACCTGCTCGGCCACTTTTTGCGCGACTACCCCAAGGTCGAACCGCGCCTTACCGTCACCAACCGGGCGCGGGTATTGGAGCGGTTGAGCGAGAATCAGGATGATCTAGTGATTATGGGGCAGGCTCCCGAGAGCATTGAGGTCGAGGTCTCCGCCTTTCTGGAGAATGCCTTGGTGGTGGTTGCACCGCCCGACCATCCCTTGGTCGGGGTGGCGGGTATCACTCTGGAGCGTCTTACCGAGGAGCGCTTTTTGATTCGGGAGGAGGGGTCTGGCACCCGTGGTGCGGTGGAGCGCCTCTTTGCCGAGCATGGCTTGAAGATTCGGCCCTATATGGAGCTAGGCAGTGGAGAGGCATTGAAACAGGGGGTGATGGCCGGGATCGGGGTGGCGGTGCTGGCACGCATCAGCCTGCGCCTGGAACTCGCCAGCGGTCTGCTGGTGATGCTCGATGTCGAGCATTTTCCGCTGATGCGGCAATGGTACTGCGTCTACCCCAAGGGCAAGCGCCTCTCTAATGCTACCCGTACCTTTTTGAAGTTTCTGCTGGAGCAGGGGCCGGGGATGCTGCGTCAGGGGTGGAAACTACCGATTGGGGGGTAGGGTGGAGTTGACGAACGATGAAAAAGCGTTGGATGCGATATTACGCCCCTTGGCTGCTGGGGCTGCTGCTGTGCGGAGCCTATACCCCGCTCTCCTGGGCCGACGAATGCGTGATCCTGCTGCACGGCCTGGCCCGCTCTGCCAGCTCCATGGACGAGCTTGCCACCAAGCTCACCGCCCGTGGCTACTATGTGGCCAACATCGACTATCCCTCACGGGAAAAGCCCATTAGCGAACTTTCCGCCATTGCGGTGAGCGCCGGTCTGGAAGCGTGCGCCCACCACCAGGCCACACCGGTGAACTTCGTCACCCATTCGCTGGGGGGCATTTTGGTGCGCCACTACTACCAGCAGCGTTCGACCGCAGAGGTCAAGCGGGTGGTCATGCTCGGCCCGCCCAACCATGGCAGCGAGGTGGTGGACAACCTCAAAGAGCTGCCCGGTTACGAACTCCTCAATGGCCCGGCGGGCATGGAGCTAGGCACCGGCGAAGAGGCCCTGCCCAATCGCCTGGGTGGAGTCCGTTTTGACCTCGGTGTGATCGCTGGCACCCAATCCATCAACCCGATTTTATCCAGCTTTCTGCCGAATCCCAACGACGGCAAGGTGTCGGTGGAGAGTACTCGAGTGGAGGGCATGTGTGGCTTCGTCGCCCTGCCTGTTACCCATACCTTTTTAATGAGAAATCATCAGGTGATTGCCGAGGTCATTCACTACCTGGAGACGGGTCGCTTCGCCAGTCCCTTGGCCGAAGAGGCGCTGCCGGGATGTGAGATTCGCTAAGGGGTTGTGCCGCTCCTTACTTGGTGAGCGCAACAAACAGTTCCGGCAGTTTTTCCGGCAGGCGCTGGATATTGTCGATCACGGTGAACTGGCGACCAAAGATGCCGCTAACGTATTCGTCGGCCTTCGGGTCGAGGCTGATGCAATAGCTGAAAATGCCCTCTCTGTCAAGCTCTTTCACGGCTTGACGGGCATCTTCGATCAAGACGCGATCATCCTGGCAATCGATGTCGAAAGTACCTACGCATATTTCTGCAACATCCCAATGATGGCATCCACAACTTGCTGGTGACGCACCGGTGCCAAGGTGCCGGCTGTCCGCTGGAACAGGGTTGCATGGGCGGTGAACAGCTTGCCCGGACGGGCATAGCTGACGCGCTGCAAACCGCCTG
>SLIM01000228.1 GCA_007135625.1 Gammaproteobacteria bacterium | reverse complement strand
TCGTTCTCGCTTCGTTCTCGCTGCCTTGCGGCGCTTCCCCGCTCTGCTGCGGCTGCTGGGCCGTGCCTCCCGAGGAAGCGGCGTATTATACGCACCTCTCAGCGCGGCGCAACGCTTTTTTCACTTTTTTTGCATACGCTGCTCAACCAAGGTAGCTAGCCGCTGCTGCTGGTCGGGGCGTAGCCCTGTCGGATGGAAGCGCAGCCGGTAGTGGAGCGGAAGAGCTTGCGCTACGGGGAGGACTGCTGCCACCTGCTCACGCTGCAAGCGCTGTACCCACTGGCGGGTGGTCTCACCTGGTAGATAGGGGTGTCCCTGGCGCTGGAGCGCGGCGATCATCGGCTGCAAGGGAGAGGGTATCGTCTGCACCCCCTCCGCCGGGCCGCTGGCACGCGGCGGGGTGGTACGTTGACGGCGTGGTCGGCGATAGAGGCGATGACCAAGGAGCGCAAGCAGCAGCAGCAAGATTCCGTAGTAGAACCGCTGGTCACGCTCCCCCTCGGCCCCCTCCATGGCGTTACGCTGGATGGTGTGGTAGAGCAGCATCCAGAGATCCCCCACGATGTTCCACCAGGGGGCGGCCTGCTCTTCGAGATCGACCCACTCAGCAGGGGTAAAATCGACCACCTGCCACGCCCCGTTCAAGTGGGCGATGGCCCAGGCGTGGGCATGGCGGCGGCGCACCACGAAGGAGTCGCCGAGGGCGCTCGGCTCGACGACGGCAAAACCGGTGACGTAGCGGGTGGGGATACCGATGGCGCGGAGCAGCAGGGCGCTGGCGCTGGCGAAGTATTCGCAGTGACCATTGCGGTTATGTTCCAAAAAATCTTGCAGCGGGGGGAGGTCGTTGCGCATCTCGCGGCGAAACAGGGTGTAGCGAAACTCCTCCCGAAAGAAGCGCTCCAGAATCGCCAGCGCCGCTTCCGGCTCCACATCGCGCAGCCCCAGATGGTCAATGGTGGGGGCAAGGAGTGCGTGCAGCGACAGGGAGAGTTCGAGATCCTCCTCTTCTGGCGGAGGAAAGTAGCGCTGTGCGGGATCAAAATCGACCCGATAGCCGACAAAGTGGGGGGCCTCGGCCACCATGAGAGTACCCAAGACATTGCGTTCAATTCGTGCCGCCGGGAGCTGGTAGAGGCTACGCGCCCCCGCTGGCAGCGGCAGCAGCCCCTCGCCGCCGCGCAGTCGGCCATAGACGTGCAAGGTTGCAGGCTGCTGCTGACTGGCGGTGTAGAGCGCCCACCCCTCAGCGCCACGCAAGTAGGGAACCGGCATCCTCTCGCGATGGAGTGTACTCCACGTTTCCCGATTATAGTGTTGGTAGCTCGCCCTTGGCAGCAGTTGCGGAGTGGCCAGCGAGGGTTCGGCATCCACCTGCCACACAATCCGCTCCGAGAGCTTAAGCCGCCCGACCCGACCCATCATGCTGTCACGCTCAAACGGGTCGATCTGGTTAAGGGTCAGATCCTCCAGCCACTGCAACATCCAACCCTCGACATGATCTTGTAAGGCGTATATCCCTTGGTGGGTGAAGTGGGCGATGGCAAGCGTCAGCAGCAAGGTTCCACCCCAAATCCAGCGCGGATAGCGTCGCGAGCGCTGCGGCAGCAGGGCGAGGGCGGCGATGAGTGCGACTACCGGAAAGAGCAGCGGAGCAGCGACCACCAGAGTAGCGGCACTAAGCAGGCAGAGGGCGATGTAAGAGGCGGCCAGATCGACCCGACGGGTGGCGACAGGATCTCCGAGATCACGCCGTCGCCGCAGTGAGAGAAAGAGCGAGCCGAGCTGGATAGTGCCGACACGGCTATAGCGCTGGGCGGCAAACAACGGGAAGAGCAGCAGCGGCAACCAGCCGATCACCCATAACACGCCGTGCGCCCCCTGGGTCAGGATGGCGTAGCCGAGGGTCACCAAAATCGCCACCACGCTAGCGTTGGTCAGTTGGTCAAACTCGCGATCACGCAGACTCCAGCGCCACCCCACCCAGTGGGCGTACTCCAGCAGCAGCGCCAGCAGCAGCGCCAACCACCACCAGCCACTCCAGCCGCCCCAGGCGAGGAGCGCCCCAAACTGGGCCAAGCGTTGGGGGTTCATAGTCGCTGTAGATCCTGCGCCAACTGCGTCGGATTAAGCAGTCGCAGTGCGCCCACCGGCAGCGGATCGGGATCGGGGGGGGCGGCGGCGTGGGCGGTCGAGACCAGCAGCACCAACAGCGGTAAGCCACGGGCGTACAAGCGCCCAACCAGCTCGCGGCGCGGGCCATCCCAGTCGAGCAGAATACAGACAGCGCCGCTAAACTCAGCGGTATGGTGGAGAACTAACGCGGCAAGTTGGGCAAAAGAGCGATTCGGGGTCGGAGTGACGCAGGCCAACCCCTCCAGCAGGGTGGTGCTAGCCGCCACCCCGCGCCCGGCGGTAAGTCGGTGGAGACGATCCGCAACAAACAGCAGATCGAGCAGCGACTCCTGCTGGTCGAGACGGGCAACCAGCGAAGCAGCGACACTCACCGCCGCCTCAAAGGTATCGCCGGGAGCGCCGAAGGTGTCGAGAAGCAGCGCATGGCGCACCAGATACTCCTCTTGATACTCGCGCACAATCGGGCGACCGGTACGCGCAAAAGCCCGCCAGTGGAGCTTGCGCAGCGGGTCGCCCGGGCGGTAGTCGCGCAGCCCGATGAACTCCTCTGCATCACCGACATGCGCGGCAAACGAGACCCCGCCGCGCTGGTAACAGCGTCTACCGGGCAGCACCACAGCGGGGAGCGGATAGCGCCGGGGGAGTACCAGCAACCGCTCCTGCCGGGCGATGCGGTAGTGGCCACGAAATAGCCCCAACGGATCGGGACACCCCAGATGGAGGGCGCTAAAGTGGAGCCAGCCGCGCCGCAGCGGGATCAGCTCCAGCACCGCCTCGCCAGCCACTCCGGGGCTAAGATCGGGAAGCTCCCCCTCCGGCTCCAGCGCCCCGATGCGCAGCCCCATGAGCCAGACCCAGTGCTGATACCCCACTTTGCGATCAAACCAGTTCCCCCCGGCAGGCAGCGCCCCTGCGCCGTGCGCCAACGGCTCCAGCACGGAGGGCGCGGCGGCCAGCTCATCAATAAGGTGTAGCCCGCGCTCCCGGCGCCGCCCCAGCGCAGTCACCGCCACCCGATAGCGCAGGGATTGGCCGACGGTAGCGTACTTAGGCAGCCGCCGCTCGGCCTGAAAGCGGCCACGAAACCGTTGCGCCCAGAGCAGTGCCACCAGCAGCGCCACCAGCGTGAGGGCGAAGATCTGATGCACCAGATTAAGCCGGGTATCGACCCCCAAAGCTCCGCTAAACAGCAGCACCCCGAGCAGAAAGCGTCCACTCGCGGTAAAACGCCGCCGCATCCAGGTGTTGAGCCGGTAGAGTTGATCAAAGCGGGAGCGTAAGGAAGAGTGGAGCCTCATTCGGAGAGATTCAGCTCCTGCAAACGCTGCTCCAACTCACGTCGAGCGGTCTCCACCTCCCTAATCTGCGCGTTATAGCGATCCTCACTGCGCACCGCCTCCAGCTCAATCTCCGCCGCCCGCAAACGGCTGCTGGTAGCACGCACCTGCTCGCGAAACGCGGCGAGAGCACGCTCCCGCTCACTCACGAGCCGCTCACGGCTACGCTGATTGGCGGCAAGCTCCCGCTCCAAACGACGACGCTCCAGAAAATGCTCATCGACCCCCACCGCACCACTCCCAAACGACTCCTCCTGCCCATCGGCTGAGGCCGCAGGACGGGAAACCCGCAGCTCAATCGCCTCCGCATCCTCCGCACACGGAAGCTGGCTAAAGATAATCTCCCCCTCCACCTCACAACGATACACCTGCGCCGCAAGGGGAGTGGCCAGCGCCACCAAAACCATCCACAACACTGCCTTCATGGCCATACCTCCATTTTTTAACCTTACTATAAAACAACACATAACGCCCAGTCCAGCACCTAGCACCTAGCACCTCTTTCCCAGACCATGGTACCATTAACCCACGAAGCCATAGACACCCCAAAACAAACCCTTAGCCCTTAACCCTTAACCCTTAACCCTTAACCCTTAACCCTTAACCCCAGAACCCAACCCAATGCCCCATCCCCCACCCCAGCGCCGCCCGATTCGCAGCTTCGTACTGCGCGAAGGCCGCCTCACCGCCGGTCAGCAACGCGCCTTTCACGACCACTGGCCGCGCTACGGCATCGACTTCGTCGGCCAACCACTCGCGCTAGAGCAGCTCTTCACCAAACCGCAACCACTCTACCTAGAGATCGGCTTCGGCAACGGCGAATCCCTCGCCCGCATGGCCGCCGCCGCCCCCGAACAGAACTTCCTCGGCATCGAAGTCCACCGCCCCGGTGTCGGCCACCTGCTACTGCGAGCCGCCGAGCTGGAGCTACCCAACCTGCGAATCATCCGCCACGATGCCCTAGAGGTTCTCACCCACGGCATCCCCGAGAAGAGCCTGGATGGACTCCTCCTCTTCTTCCCCGACCCCTGGCCCAAGCAGCGCCACCACAAACGGCGCATCTTTCGCCCGGCACTGCTCGACCCGCTCACCCGCACCCTCAAACCGGGCGCACTCCTGCACGCCGCCACCGACTGGGAGGAGTACGCCCACGCCATGCTGGCCCTGATGGAACAGTACCGCGACAGCTTCGACAACCTGGTCGCACCCGGAGCCTTCAGCCCGCGCCCCGACTACCGCCCGCTCACCAAATTTGAGCAGCGCGGCACCCGCCTCGGCCACGCCGTCTGGGATCTGCGTTTTCAGCGGCGATGAGCAGCCTCACCCTACATCACTTCACCACCGTCAACCTGCACACCATCGCGCTACAGGTTGCCAGCGGCGAGTGCGTCGCCCTGTGGGGAGCATCGGGCAGCGGCAAGAGCCGCCTGCTACGCGCCATCGCCGACCTCGACCCCCACCACGGCGAAGCCTGGTGTGGCGAGCTGCAGCGCTCCCAACTCCCCGCCCCGGCATGGCGGCAGCGGGTCGGCTACCTCCCCGCCGAGAGCCACTGGTGGAGTCCACGAGTCGGTGACCACTTCCCCGCCACCTGCGACCTCGACCTCACCCGCCTCGGCTTGGAACAGGCCGCCCTCGACTGGGAGATCGCACGCATCTCCAGCGGCGAACGGCAACGGCTGGCGCTGCTGCGGATGCTCGCCCAGCGCCCCGAAGTGCTGCTGCTCGACGAAGCGACCGCCAACCTCGACCAGGAGAACAGCGCCCGCGTCGAAGCGCTAATCGCCGACTACCGCAGCCAACAGCAGGCGGCGGTACTTTGGGTCAGCCACGACCCGCAACAGCGCCGACGCATCGCCCAACGCGGTCTGGAGATCGTCGCCAACGGTCTGCAAGAGGTCACATGGAGCTAATCCGCCTCGGCATCGGCGACCTCGCCCTCGCCAGTTGTCTGATCCTCGGGTTAGCCCTCCTCTCCTGGCGGCTGCGCCTGGGAATCGAGAGCCAACTCCTCATTAACAGCAGCCGCACCATCGTCCAGCTCACGCTCGTCGGGCTAGTACTCAAATTCCTGTTTGACAACGCCAACCTGCTCTGGGTCATACTCCTCTGCCTCTTCATGCTGGGGATGGCCGGCTATGAAGTCCAGGCCCGCCAACAGCACCGCTATCGCGGCGGCTGGGGCTACGGCATCGGCACCCTCTCAATGCTCCTCTCCTCCTTCACCATTACCCTCTTCGCTTTGCTAATTTTGGTCGGCCCGCAGCCGTGGTACGCCCCGCAATACTCGATTACTCTCCTTGGAATGCTCCTCGGCAACACCATGTCGGGAATCGCCATCGCCCTCAACCAACTGACCCAAAGCGTAATCAGCCAGCGCGGGGTGATTGAAGCGCAACTCCTGCTCGGGCGCGACTGGAACGAGGCGATTAGCGAACTCCGCCGCCAGGCACTGCGCTCCGGGGTCATTCCGATCATTAACGCCATGGCCGCTGCCGGTATTATCAGCCTCCCGGGTATGATGACCGGCCAGATTCTCGCCGGTAGCCCGCCGCTGGAAGCGGCCAAATACCAAATCCTGATAATGCTGCTCATCGCCGCAGGCACCGGGTTTGGCGCGGTCGCTGCGGTCTGGCTCGCCTCACAGCGTCTCTTTGATGAGCGCCAGCGGCTGCGGCTTGACCGGCTGACGTGAAGCAAGTGGACAGCGTGAACGGAGTGAACGGAGTGAACAAAGTGGAGAGAGCAAAACCTTTTCACACCATCGGCCTGATTGGTCGCCCCAACGCCCCCACCCTCGGCGAACCCTTGGGGCGGATCTACGCTTTTCTGCAGGCACGCGGGCGCAAGGTCTGGCTAGAGCAGCAGAGCGCCCAGCACCTCCGTGGCCTGGAGGAGACCGCCCTTCCCCTGGAGGAGCTGGCAGAGCGCTGCGACCTCGCCATCGTCGTCGGCGGCGACGGCACCCTCTTAAGCGCCGCCGCCCAGCTCGCCGACCACGACATCGCCCTGCTCGGAGTCAACCTTGGCCGCCTCGGCTTCCTCGCCGACCTCCCGCAACACGACATCGCCGCCACCCTCGGCCCGATCCTGGAGGGGGCCTACGAAAAGGAGCGGCGCTTCCTGCTCAACTGCCAAGTCGGCAGCGAGCGGCGCACCGCGCTCAATGATGTGGTTATCCACAAATGGAACATCGCCCGCCTCATTGAGTTCGAAACCCGCGTCGATGGCCGCCTGGTCAACCGCCAGCGCTCCGACGGACTGATCATCTCCACCCCCACCGGCTCCACCGCCTACGCCCTCTCCAGCGGCGGCCCGCTAGTCCACCCCGAACTGAACGCCACCCTGTTAGTCCCGATCTGCCCCCACACCCTGAGCAACCGCCCGATCATCCTCAGCGGCGACAGCCACATCGAGATTCGGGTCTGCGGCACCACCCGCCGCGACGAGGTACGGGTCACCTGCGACGGCCAAAGCATCCTCCCACTCGCAGCCGACGGTGTGGTACAGATCACCAAATACCCCAAATCGATCCGCCTCATCCACCCCCAAGGCCACGACTACTTCTACATCCTGCGTGCCAAACTGGGCTGGAGCGAAGAGCCACGCCACCCCGGACGATCCACCCCATGTTAACCCGCATCCACATCCGCAACCTAATCATCGTCAGCAACCTGGAGCTAGAGCTAGGCGCAGGCATGAGCGTCCTGAGCGGCGAAACCGGGGCCGGCAAATCGATTCTGATAGATGCCCTCGGACTCGTCCTCGGCGACCGCGCCGATCCCGAAATGGTACGCAGCGGCTGCGACCGCGCCGAGATTATCGCCGAGTTTGACCTCAGCCAGCAGCCCACGCTACGCACCTGGCTGGCCCAGCAAGAGCTCGACAGCGACGGCGAGTGCCTGCTGCGCCGGGTGGTGGTGCGCAAAGGCAGCTCCCGCGCCTTTATTAACGGCAGCGCCGTCCCCGCCCGCCTGCTCCAGAGCCTCGGCCAACAGTTGGTCGATATCCACGGCCAACACGCCCACCAATCGCTGCTGCGCCGCGACCACCAGCGCCAACTCCTCGACGACTACGCCGGACACCGCGAACTGGTTAGCGGAGTCGCCGCCCTCTTTCACGACTGGCAACAGCGCCGCCAAGCCCTGGAGGCGCTGCGCCGCGCCTCCCGCGAACGGGTCGAACGGCTCGATCTGCTACGCTTTCAGATCGACGAACTGGAACAGCTCAACCTCCAACCCAACGAACTGGAAGAGCTGGCCAGCGAACAGCTCCGCCTAAGCAGTGCCGACCAGCTACGCGAAGGGTGCGGACAACTGGTCGAGCAGCTCTACAACAGCGACCAGAGCCTCCACGCCAGCACCGCCAGCGCCGCCAGCGAACTTGCCCACCTCGCCAAGAGCGACCCGCACCTGCGCGAAACCGGCAAACTGCTGGAAGAGGCGGCGATTCAGCTCGAAGAGGCGGGGCGCAGCCTGCGCGACTACCTCAGCGACCTAGAGAGCGACCCGCAGCGCCTCGCCCAACTCGACCAACGCCTCGGCGAAATCCACCACCTCGCCCGCAAATACCGCCGCCGCCCCGAACAGCTCTCCCCACTCCTTGAAGAGCTGCACGAAGAGCGCGAACAGCTCGAACACGCCGACATCCACCTCGCCGCCCTGGAGCGCGAATGCGCAACCCTCGGCCACGCCTACCTCGGCCAAGCCACCACCCTCGACCAGCGCCGCCGCAAAGCGGCCCGCCGCCTGGAGCGCGAAGTCACCCGCCAGATGCAGCAGCTCGGCATGCCCGATGGCCGCCTAGAGATCGCCATCACCACCCTCGACCCCGAACGCGCCAGCGCCAGCGGCATCAACCGCATAGAGATTCTGGTCGCCGCCAACCCCGGCCAGCCGCTACAATCCCTCGCCAAAAGTGCCTCTGGCGGCGAACTCTCCCGCATCAGCCTCGCCATTCAAGTCGCCACCGCCCAGTGCAACGGCACCCCCACCCTCATTTTTGACGAAGTCGATGTCGGCATCGGCGGCGGCATCGCCGAAATCGTCGGCCAGCTCCTCCGTCGTCTCGGTGCCAACCGCCAAGTCCTCTGCGTCACCCACCTCCCCCAAGTCGCCGCCCAGGGCCACCACCACCTCTGCGTGCAGAAACAGAACCGCGACGGCCAGACCTTTACCCAAATCACCCCCCTCACCCATGAACAGCGCAGCGAAGAGATCGCGCGTATGCTCGGCGGCGTGGAGATTACCGAAAAAACTTTGAAACATGCGGAAGAGATGGTGCAGCGGGTGGGGGAGGGGTAGCGATTAAATCGCTGGATCGGATACAAGATTCACCCATATCGGATACAAGATTCGCCCATCACCACTCTTTAGGACGAAATCCCTGGTTATTCAGGATTTTCATACTCTCCCCCGACTGCGCCAGCACATAGAGTCCGCGTTTATAGGCGTAGCGTCCCACTTCGGTGGGAATGACCATGCCAGCGACTGCGCCGTAGAGGGTGTAGTCCCGGTATTGTGGGAAACAGTTTTTAAATTCGGGAAGTCGCTCCAGATGTTCACGCACATCATCAACCGAGAGGTGTGATTTGCACTCAATCGCAATAATATTTTTGGCATTGACTACCGTCAGGTCGATCTCCATGACAAACTGTCCGTTGTCATCATAGGCGAGCATGTTGGGCAGTACTTGATGGACGGGCAGACCCTTCTCCACGAAGAGCCGCACTGCCGCCGGGCGCACCATCTCCTGCACAAACTCTCCTAAGCGGTTACCCTGCGCCCCAAGCTGGCGGGAGACCTCGCTGACCAAGCGGCTGGTTCTCTCGTTCTCTGCATGCATCTCCCGACGCAGCTCCTCGAACTTGCGGTCATTTTCCTTGGACTGACGGTCGGTTTCCTCGAACATTTTCCATACATCATCAAAATTAGGTGCTTTAGTCATCAGAGATCTCCAATTTTCTCTCAAGAGCTGTGTTTCTCCACAGAGTATAGCAGGTTCGTGTGAATAGAGAGGTGAGCAAGGCCGATTTTTCTCTTCTGCCCCCAAAATCGTCAAAACACCCTGTTGACACGGCGCGGCTTGGGTGCTAAATTTGAAACCGGTTTTGATAATACCTATCAATCAACATTTCTGGAGAGTACTTTTGATGAAGCATTCGATTTTTCCAATGTTTTTGGTTCTGCTGTTCGCGGTTTCTGCTCCGTTGCAGGCGGCTTCTGAGGTTAATGTCTATTCGGCACGAATTGAGGCATTGATTAAGCCGCTTTTGAATCGCTTTACGGAGGAGACCGGTATTCGCGTTAATCTGGTAACCGGGAGTGCGGATGCGTTGTTACAGCGGTTGATTCGGGAGGGGCGTAATACCCCCGCCGACCTCTTTCTGACGACCGATGCGGGGCGTTTGATTCGTGCAAAAGAGGCGGGGATGTTGCAGACGATTGCGTCAGAGCGGCTGGATGAGGTGATTCCTGCTCACTACCGGGATGATGAGGGGATGTGGTATGGATTGTCGATGCGCGCCCGCTTTTTGGTCTACGCGCCAGATCGGGTGGATGTGAGTGGACTGGAGAGTTATGCCGATCTTGCCGATCCAAAGTGGCGCAATAAAATTTGTGTCCGCTCTTCGGACAATGTCTACAATCAGTCACTTACCGCTGCATTGCTGGCCCATCAGGGGGAGCAGGTGACGGAGAGCTGGGCGCGTGGCCTGGTGGCTAACTTTGCCCGTCGTCCATCGGGGGGGGATCGTGATCAGATCACCGCAACCGCAGTGGGGCAGTGCGATATTGCGATGGTAAACACCTATTATTTGGCGATGATGCTGGCGGGGAGTGATGCGAATCAGCGGGAGATGGCGGAGAAGTTGCAGGTTTTGTGGCCCGACCAGGAGGGGAATGGTACCCATGTGAATATCAGTGGTGCAGGGGTCGTTCACACTGCGCGAAACCGTGATGCGGCAGTGCAGTTGTTGGAGTTTTTGGTGAGTGATGAGTCGCAGCGCTGGTATGCGGAAACGAATCATGAGTATCCAATTAAAGAGGGAATCGCGCTAAGTCCGGTTCTTGAGAGCTGGGGAGAGTTTACCGCAGACCAGCTCCCGCTCCACCTGCTTGGAAAGCACAATGCAGATGCGGTCCGGTTAATGGATCGTGCCGGTTGGCAGTAGAGCGGACTTTCCGCACCTTGCCCTTATAACCCACTGATCCGAATAAATTATGATGTTTTTCTATAGTCATACTAAAAGGAAAGCCATCTTTTGAATCAGTGTGTTGCACGGAGGGTGCGGAATGTGGGGTAAAGAGGCACCTCAAACCGCAAATCTGGCTTTTCGACTCTTGCGTAATCTCGCCCTATAAACCCGGTGTATGATACCGACGAGGAGCAGGCCGCAGAGGGTTAGGGCGTAGCTGAGGGCTTCCCAGCCGAGTTGTTGTTCGCGAGTGAGCGGGGGAAGGGTGCGGGAGAAGTGGCTACGCCCTCGGATCGGGAGGAGGTCGCGATCCTCCAGAGACCAATCGACGCTATTGGCGATCAGTTGCAGGGGTTGCAGGTAGCGGCTGCCGAGTCCGCTGCTAATGAGGTCGAGAACGGCATCTTCGAGGAAGGTGTTGGAGGCAAAGAGCAGGATGCGGGCGGTTTCGGGAGAGTGTTCAATGAGGCTCGGGAGGGCGGTTGCGGATACTAGCGACTCGGGAGGGGTGGGGAGGGGGCGGTCGCGAAACAGGGAGTCGAAACGGCCTTCGATGGCGACGGCGAGGAGCTGGGGGGCGCGCTGCTGGTGAGGCGGAAAGCCGAGCGGATGGTTGACGAAGTCGGGCTGGATGGTCAGGTCGGGGCTGCTCCAGGAGGCGGGGGAGGCGTGGAGCAGTGGGGTGACGGTGCGCTGTTGGTTGCGCTCTGGGTCGAGCTGAATGGGAGAGGCCCAGGTGAGGGTGACCTGTTCAATGCTGGCGGTGAGTCCGCTATCGCGATTGATCCCGGGGGGGCGGATATCGACGAAGAGGGGGTAGTCGATCTGTCGGGTTTCGCGCACGGTGTGGCCGTTGAGGTTGCGTTCAATGGTGATGGGGAGGGCGGCGCTGTGGGGATCGAAGACAAGTTCCGGTTGCAGTTCGATGCCGTGGTGGGCGAGCCACTCCTCTAGGCCGGAGCGGTGGGGCTGGGCGCGAAGTTGGTCGCTGCTGTCGATATCGAAAGGGGAGGTGGCGAGGAGGAGGCTGCCGCCGCGCATAAGAAATTGGTCGATGGCGAAGAGTTGATGTGGCGCCAGTTCGCTGGGGGCGATGAGCAGCAGGAGTTCGCTCTCTTCCAAGGGCGCGGGGTCGTGGAGGGTTGCCTGAATCAGGTGGTGATCAGCGGCGAGGCTCTCTTCGAGCCAGGTGTAGCGCTTGCCGCTAAGTTCTAGCTCTCCGCTGGGGGAGATCTTGGCGATGGGGTCGGGGGAGTGGAGCGCAACGCTTTTAAGAACTCCTTGCGCGAGGTGTTTAAGGGCGGTGCGAAGGGTCTGCTCCAGGGCTGCTTCGCTAATCCCTTCGGGGAGGGCGATAGGGAGAGTCCGTCCGTTGCTCTCCAGCGTCAGATAGAACCAAAAGGTCTGTGGATCCTGAAGCCCTAGAGCCATCGGGCGAAAGCCGTGCTGTTGGCGAATCTGCTGGGCGAGTTGAGCGTTGCCGGCATCGGGGTCGAGGATTTCGATCTGAAGCCGACCTGCGGCTTCGAGTTCGAGCTGGGCGAGGAGTCCATCGAGCCACTGCCGGACTTGTTGCAGAACTTCGGGCAGGCGGTGGTCGGGGGAGATGTAGCCGCGAAAGGTAATCGGATCGGGAAGGTTATCAAATATATTCTCCTCTAGCCGGTGGGCTTGGAGAAGTCGGCGGATAGCGCGGGTAAGATCATATTCAGGATTGCGCAGCTCGACGTGCAGGTCGCTTTCGCTACGGGTTTTCACCTCGACCAGGTCGCGAAAGTTGAGTCGCTGGTAATTTTCTCCATACTGAATGACGATATCAAAGTAGGCGTTGACCAGTGCCGCTTGGTGGCGACTGGCGGTCTGAAAGGCGACCGGCTGGATACCGTAGCGTTGGCCCGCTTCACGCTCTAGCTCGGGGTGTTTAAGGGGGTCGATCCATTCGATACGGACTGCTCCTTGGCCGGCGATGGCGTACTCCTCTAGCAGGTCGCGCAAGCGGGGGATGAGCGGGGCGAGGAGCGGGTGGGTCTGGTCGCTGAAGTAGCCGCGAATGAGCAGTGGCTCTTGAAGTTGCTCCAGCACGCTGTGGGTGGCCTCGGAGATCGAGTGGATGCGCCCTTGGGTGAGGTCGAGGCGTGCTTGGTGGTAGGGGTGGAGGAGGAAGTTGGGAAGCAATAGGGACGCAACAAGCATGGCGATTGTGAGCTGCCAGCGGCGCTGCTGGCGGGTGGGGCGGTGGCAGTCCCAGCGCTGGCGTTCGAGGGTGTAGAGATTGAGCAGGAGAAAGATGGCGCTGAGACTGGCGTAGTAGTAGAGATCGCGCAGGTCGATGACCCCTCGGGTGATGGCTGCAAAGCGGGAGCTGGGGCTGAGGAGCTTGAGGGTTTCGGCCCATTGGTAGCCGAGGAGTGCGGTGAGGGTATTGCTGCCGAGGAGGTAGAGGAGGAGACCGATCAGGGTAGTGAGGAGGAGTGCGACGATGGGGTTATCACTGCGGGCGCTGATGTAGAGTCCGATGGCGAGGTAGCCGGCGGCGAGAGAGAGGGCGGCGAAGTAGCCGCCGAGGACTGGACCCCAGTCGAGGGTGGCGAGCTGGGAGAGGAGCAGCGGGAGCGGGAGGGTGAGAAGGAGGGCGAGGGCAACCAGGGCGAGGGCGGCGAGGAATTTACCGAGGACGAAGTGCCAGAGCGGAGGCGGTGCGGTGAGCAGCAGTTCAAGAGTGCCTTGGCGGCGTTCGGCAGACCAGAGGCGCATGGTGAGGGCAGCACTCAGAAAGAGCAGCAGCAGCGGCATCCATTCGAAGAGCGGGCGTAGATCGGCGATATTGCGGGCAAAGAAGGTCTCTACCCAGAAAAAGAGAAAAAGTGTGGTAGCAAGAAAAAGGGCGAGGAAGAGGTAGGCGACGGGGGTGGCGAACAGCCCTGCAAACTCTTTGCGGGTGATAGAAAGGAGCGGGTTCACGGTCTTTTTCCTTGCAATAGACTAGGCGGTAGATTCGAACGGTGCCGTCTCAGCGCTCTGCGGGGGCGGCGTTAGCGCTGTCGCGAAAGATGGTCTCTAGGTTACGGCTTTCGGGGGTGAGGGCGTAGAGGCGATGCCCCTGCTCGATGATGCGTTGAGCGATACGGGGGGCGGCGTGGTCGCTGTCGCAGGTGAGCTGTAGCGTGTAGTGGTGGCCGGGGGAGGCGCTCGGGAGCTGCTGGTACCCTTCGATTTCGGGAAGTTCGTTGCGCAGTTGCGTGAGCTGATCGGGGGAGATGTCGCTGCGGAGCTGTAGCGCGGCTCCGGTTTGTAGCGACTCAAGGCGGTCGTCGAGAACTTTGCGTCCTTGGCGGAGGATAATGACGCGGTCGCAGGTGGCTTGTACTTCCTGCAGGATGTGGGTGGAGAGGATGATGGTGGCTTCGCTTGCGAGGTCGCGAATGAGGTTGCGCATCTGTTCGATCTGTAGCGGGTCGAGTCCGCTGGTCGGTTCGTCGAGAATCAGGATTTGCGGGCGGTGGAGGATCGCTTGGGCAACCCCGACGCGCTGGCGCAGACCGCGTGAGAGGGTGGCGATGGGGTCGAGCGCTCGCGCTTGCAGGCCGGTGCGGGTGAGTGCATCGCGAATCGCGGTGCGCCGCTGTTGCGCGGTGAGGAGGTAGAGTGCAGCGCGGTATTCGAGGGTGTCAATGGCGCTCATTTCGCGGTAGAGCGGGCAGTTTTCCGGGAGGTAGCCGATCAGGCGACGGGCATTTGCAGGGTCAGCGTTGCGCTTTTGGCCGGCCAGCTCGATCTCTCCGCTGCTCGGCTCCAGGTAGCCGGTGAGCATTTTCATTATGGTGGTTTTGCCGGCACCGTTGTGTCCCAACAGGCCGACGATCTCCCCCCGCTGAATGGTGAAGGAGACTCGATCAACCGCCTTAAAGGTGCCGTAGTTTCGAGTTACGGCGTTAACCTGAATCACCTCCCCTCCCCTGCTGCGCCCTGCCCTACTCGCGAATGTGGCCGTCGCCAAGGACGATGAACTTCACCGAGGTGAGTCCCTCCAGTCCGACCGGGCCACGCGCATGAAACTTATCGGTGGAGATGCCGATTTCGGCACCCAGGCCATATTCGAAGCCGTCAGCGAAGCGGGTGGAGGCGTTGACCATCACCGAGCTGGAGTCCACTTCGCGAAGGAATTGGCGGGCGCGGCTGTAGTTTTCGGTAACAATGGTGTCGGTGTGGTGGGAGCCGTAGTGGTTGATGTGCTGCATCGCGCTATCGAGGTCATCAACGAGGCGAATGGAGAGGATAGGAGCGAGGTATTCGGTGTGCCAGTCCTCTTCGCTGGCGGGGTTGCAGTCGATCTGCTGGCGGGTAGCGGGGCAGCCGCGCAGCTCGACTCCCTGTTCGCGGAAAGCATCGGCGAGGGGGGGGAGAATGGTCGCGGCGATCTGCTGATGGACGAGCAGGGTTTCGAGGGTGTTGCAGGTGCCGTAGCGCTGGGTTTTGGCGTTGATGGCGAGGCGCAGTGCCTTGGCCGGGTCGGCCTGGTCGTCGATGTAGAGGTGGCAGATGCCGTCGAGGTGTTTGATCACCGGCACCCGCGCCCCCTGGGCGATCCGTTCGATCAGTCCTTTTCCGCCACGCGGGATGATGACATCGATAAATTGGGGCATCGCGATCATCTCACCGACCACGGCGCGGTCGGTAGTGGCGATCACCTGGACGGCATCGGCAGGGAGGCCCGCACGGCTAATCCCCTGGCGCACGGCGGTGGCGATGGCTTGGTTGGAGTGGAGTGCTTCGGAGCCGCCGCGCAGCACGCTGGCGTTGCCCGATTTGAGGCAGAGCGCGGCGGCATCGGCGGTGACGTTGGGGCGCGATTCGTAGATAATGCCGACCACGCCGAGGGGGACGCGCATACGTCCAACCTGAATGCCGCTGGGGCGGTAGTTCATGCCGAAGATCTCGCCGATGGGGTCGGGTAGCGCGGCGATTTGGCGGACACCTTCGAGCATGGAGTCGATGCGTGCGGGGGTCAGTTCGAGGCGGTCGAGGAGCGCGGCATCGAGACCGCGTTCCGCTCCAGCCCGAAGATCTTTCTGATTCTCCTGTTGGAGCTGTGGGCGGGATTGGTCGAGGGCGGTGGCGATCTCCTCCAAGGCGCGGTTTTTTTCGTGGGTAGTGGCCGCTGCAAGTCGCCGGGAGGCGTTGCGGGCGTTGCTACCGATTTCGGTTACATAGCGTTGAATGTCGGTGGTGGTTTCGGTCATGGGTCGCCTCGCCAGTCTGGTTGTCGCCTAGAAACGGCTATTTTAGCAGAGGATGGGGGGGGAGGATAGGGCGGCTGAAAGTCGGTTAAAGGTAAGTTCGCTCATTTTCCCCCTCTCCGTTAGAGCCTGCCGGATAGTTGCCCTATAGCACAGCCCATTACGCCTGCTCATGCTCGCCTAAAACGAAAGTAGAGAAAGTGCTGTACGGTGTCGCGGGGGGTGGTGTGGGCTTCGCTGCGCCACTCCTGGAGAGTGAAGTCACTGCCGAGGGTCGCCTCGATACGGGGAGCATCGTAGCGCTCGACCGGTAGGTTGCTGCAGTGGGTCGGGCCATCTGGAGCAAAGGTAGCCATGATCAGGTGGCCGCCGGGGGGGAGTGCGGCCTTGAGCACCTCCAGGTAGCGCTGGCGCTCTTCGGCTGCGGTCAGAAAGTGAAACACGGCGCGATCATGCCATAATGCGTAGGGACGTGTTGCACGAAAGCGAGTGACATCCCCCTCCAGCCAGGTGACCCGCTGGCTGATGGGGCCGAGGCGCTGCTGGGTCTGCTGGAGCGCGGCGGCGGCGATATCGAGAACGCTCAGGTCGCTATACCCCTTCTCCAAAAGACTATCAATCAGCCGTGACGCACCGCCGCCGACATCAATCAGTGCCGCATCAAGGGAGATCCCAGTGGCGCGAATCAGCTCCAGAGAGAATTCGGGGTGGCGCTGATACCAGCTCACCTCATCCGCCTGCCGCTCACTGTAGACCTTTTCCCAGTGCTCTCTCTTTTCGCCACTCATCGTTCTCTCCTTACGCCTGGACAACCTATAAAATGCGCATCATCAACCTACTTTTCACCCCTTATAACGCTCCCCTCTACCCCCGCACTCCCTCCCCTGCTCTATTTACCCCTCAATCTCTAATAGCGCTTCATTGGGATTCACATTATCGCCTTTGGCGACATAGATTTTGGCTACGGTGCCGCTAATCGGGGCCTGAATCTCGGTCTCCATCTTCATCGCCTCGGTGATCAGCAGCGGCTGGCCAGCCTCCACCGTATCCCCCTCGGCAACCAAAACATCGACAATATTTCCCGGCATGGAAGTGGTGACGTGGCCCGGCTTAGTGGGACGGGGACGACCACTCTCACTGGTCGTCTTACTCCCCGCTGCCCCCTGGCCATTAAGCGGTAGCTCGTCAAGGGTTTCAAGAACCAGCTCCTCGGGGATCCCATCGACAGTAAAATACATCTGACGGTTAGGGTGTCCTCGGTGACCGGCTCCGGTGACCTTAATACGGTAGCTCTCGCCATGCAGTACGACATTAAACTCCGTCGGGACGTGTTGCGCCTCTCCCACCTGCTGCGGCGGCTCCAGCGGCTCGGGCTGAAGGGTGCCATCGGCCCGCTGCTGCAGATAGCTACGGGCGACATCGGGGAACATCGCGTAGGTCAGAACATCCTCCTCCGAGCGAGCGAGGCCGTTGACCTCCTCGCGTAGCCGCTCCAGCTCGGGCGGGAGCAGATCAGCGGGACGGCACTCAATCAGCTCCTCATTGCCGACCGCCTGCTGTTGCAGCGTCGGATTGACCGTCGCTGGAGCCTTGCCGTAGCCCCCTTGCAGGTAGCGCTTCACCTCATTGGTGATAGTCTGGTAGCGCTTGCCGGTGAGGACATTGAGCACCGCCTGGGTACCGACAATTTGCGAGGTGGGAGTGACCAGCGGCGGGTAGCCGAGATCTTTGCGCACAACCGGAATCTCGTTCAACACCTCGCCCATGCGATCAATCGCACTCTGCTCCTTGAGCTGGTTAGCAAGGTTGGAGATCATACCGCCCGGCACCTGATTAACCTGCACCCGCGTATCGACACCGGTAAAGTCACTCTCAAACTGATGATACTTTTTGCGAACCAGATGAAAGTAGACCCCGATCTGCTGCACCTGTTCGAGGTCGATACCGCTATCGTACTCGGTGCCGCGCAGTGCTGCGACCATGCTCTCAGTGGGAGCGTGGCTGGTGCCGCCAGCGAGAGCCGAGATGACGGTGTCAATATGGGTACAGCCATTCTCAATCGCCTTAAGGTGGCACATCTCGGCCAGCCCGGCGGTAGCGTGGGTGTGCAGATGGAGCGGCAGGGAGACGGTATCGGCGATAGCCTTGTAGAGTTCAGCGGTAATGTAGGGGGTGAGCAGTCCCGCCATATCCTTGACCACCAGCGAATCACACCCCATCGCCTCCAGCTCCTTGGCCTGCTGCACGAAAGCCTTGATACTGTGGACTGGACTGGTGGTGTAGCTGATCGTCCCCTGGGCATGTTTACCCGCCTTTTTGGTCGCCTCAATCGCGGTCTTGAGGTTGCGCAGATCGTTCAGCGCATCAAAAATACGGAAGACATCCATGCCGTTCTCCGCCGCTCGCGCCACGAAGGCGCGTACCACATCGTCGGAGTAGTGGCGGTAGCCGAGCAGGTTCTGGCCACGCAGCAGCATCTGCAAACGGGTATTGGGGAGCGCCTCGCGCAGCTTGCGCAGCCGCTCCCAGGGATCTTCGCGCAGGAAGCGGACACAAGCATCAAAGGTGGCTCCGCCCCAGCACTCCAGCGACCAGTAGCCGACGGCATCGAGTTTGGAGCAGATGGGAAGCATGTCTTCGGTGCGCATACGGGTCGCAAGGAGCGATTGGTGGCCGTCACGCAGTACCAGTTCGGAGATGTGGACCTTGGGCATAATAAGTACCTCTTGGATACGCAATTAGGTTCAGTGCGCGGGGGTTCAGCCCCGCCACCAGAATGGGGTTTCGCCTGCCCCGCTAGAGTCCTGCATGGGCGACGATCGCTGCTGCCAGGGCCACGGCGAGATCTTCGCGACGGCGCTTGCAGGAGTAACCGGTCAGCTCGGGATGGGCCTCGACAAAGCCGGTATTAAAGTGCGCTTTGTTAAACTCCTCGGAGTGCAGGATTTCAAGGTAGTAGGGGATGGTAGTGCGCACCCCAAAGACCCCCATATCCTGCAACGCCCGCTGGCCGCGCCGCACTACATCATCCCAGTGCAACGCCCAGACGATCACCTTAGCGAGCATCGAGTCGTAGTGAGGCGGCACCGTATAACCGGTGTAAATAGCGGTATCGACCCGCACCCCCGGGCCACCCGGGGCGTAGTAGCGGGAGATGCGCCCGAAGGAGGGAAGGAAGTTGTTCTTGGGGTCTTCGGCGTTAATGCGAAACTGGATGGCGTAGCCGCGAATGCTCACCTGATCTTGCCGAAAGCGCAGCTCCAGGCCGTAGGCGATGCGAATCTGCTCAACCACGATATCCACCCCGGTGATGGTCTCGGTGATGGTATGCTCAACCTGCACCCGAGTATTCATCTCCATAAAGTAGAAGCGATCCTCACTATCCATCAGAAACTCAACAGTTCCTGCGTTGGTGTAGCCGACCGCCTTTGAGGCGATAACCGCGAGTCCGCCAATGTAGTGGCGCTGCGCCTCGTCAAGCTGAGGCGAGGGGGCGATCTCAATCAGCTTCTGGTTGCGGCGCTGAATCGAGCAGTCGCGCTCATAGAGATGGATGGTATTGCCGTGGTGGTCGGCGAGGATCTGCACCTCAATGTGGCGCGGATTAACCACGCACTTTTCGAGAAAGACATCGGCGCGACCGAACGCCTTAGTCGCCTCAGAGATGACCCGCTCGTAGTTGCGGCGCAGATCGGCGGCGCTGTCGCAGCGACGAATCCCGCGCCCTCCCCCGCCAGAGGTGGCTTTGAGCATCACCGGATAACCGAGCTGTTCGGCGATTACCAGCGCATCCTCCTCGCTCTTGACGTTGCCATCAGAACCAGGGGTGACCGGCACCCCCGCCTTCTGCATAGCAAAGCGGGCCTCGGTTTTGTCGCCCATGCGGGCGATCACCTCCGGGCTAGGACCGATGAAGGCGATACCGCGCCGCGCCGCAGCTTCGGCGAGCATCGGATTTTCGGAGAGGAACCCGTAGCCGGGGTGGATCGCATCGCACCCGGTCGCCTTGGCGAGGTTGACAATCTGGTAGACGTTAAGGTAACCAGCCAGCGGGTCACTACCGACACAGTAGGACTCATCGGCCTTTTTGACATGCAGGGAGTGACGATCCGCCTCAGAAAAGATGGCGACCGAGCGAATTCCCATTTCATTACAGGCACGAATAATCCGAACCGCGATCTCTCCACGGTTGGCGATTAGAATCTTGCGAAACACATAAACCTCCGGAGGGGCAGCTCTAGTTAGCGACTAAAATACAGCTTTCCATGCAGCAGTGCAACTCTATCACGAGCTGAACGCAGGTGACAGCCACCCAGAGGGCCATCCGCTTAGCGGCGCAACGGCGGCACCTCGGAGCGAATCGATCCGCTACCGTGAGGCGCTACACTTGGCACCTCACGGTTGCAACTTACAACCCCAGTCATCGAATCAAATGTAAGATCCATGGAATATCCTCCCGCCATCAAAGCGAAATCGGAGTGAGCAGGTAGAAATCGGGCGCAGCGGCCAGCACCTTGATCGGAGAGTGTTAGTTGAGGCATTTCGCCCCCAAGGACTTCAGCCACTTACGGCGGGACTTTCGCTGTGAGCGGTCAAGGTGGCCGGAACGACGATCAAGGCCAATAGTAAATTGTTTTTTGTTGATCTGTTTCAATGGTAGAGAGCCGCACCCTTCAGCTTATAGCGCGCTGATCACCCTCCCCCGCCTCGTCCAGAGTGCGAAACAAGCGATAACTCTGGGTAACAATATCGCTAGAGAGTACCATCTCCTGCGGGTCAAAATCGACCACGGTGATCATCTCCTCCAGCGCTCGATACTCAGGCTCTGGCACCAGCTCTGCAAAACGATTACGAAAATTTTTGAGAAAATCGGGACTAAAAAGCGAGCCGGAACGTTTCGGATAAAAAGCGAGGTAGAGAATATCGAACTCCACTAAATCATTGAAAAAATGCGTTCCCAAAGAGACATCCGGGATCAGCCCCTGGTGCATGGTCACCACCTCACAGATACAAGCCGCCTGGCAAATCTCCGAAAAGGCGACGGGAATACCCAAAGAGACCGTGCTGGTACCCCAGCGGCCTGGCCCGATTAAGACGGTAGCGATCTCCTTAGGCGTTGCCCGCATGATCTTACCAATGGCGCGGGCCACCAAATGCTTATCCGGCACCCCCAGCAGGCCGTAGGCAGTGGTCGAGACCAAGACCACCCGCCGTGGATGGAGGCTATGGTTGCGGCCGATCACCGTTCCCTGTTCGCTAGAGAGCAGAACTTGATGATCCGCCGGGGCGGTGACCGAGACCAAGGTACTCGGTTCCTGTTTTCGCACCTCAAAGGGACGGCACTGCACCAAGTTAATGCGATAGTTAATGAGATCACAGGAGAGCATCGTCTCCCCCCGCTGCTCCTTAGTGGCCGCTAAACTTTTACAGCCCTCCTCGCCAGTGAAGTTGAGGGTAAACTCAATATCTACTGGATACTGATAGGAGCGCTCCAAGACCTCTAAGATCGTTCGTATATGGGCAATAAAAGAACTCTGTTTAAACAGGCCGTCGAAGCTGATGTAGTAGGAGCCGCTCTGCTCATCGAGCGAGGCGGCCATAGTTAACTCCTGTTTGGGACTAAAGCGGGAGATCTCGCTAAAGTCCACCGGCAACAAACGGTTGGCGGTGAGATCGATGGCATCGACCCATTTTTGGGAAAAACGGCGCACTTCGTCCATACCGCTCTCGGGCCGCTTGTCTGGGGCGTTAAGAGCTGCAATGCGGGTATAGTCGTCGTCGGAGCGATCAACAGCACGGGTTCCCATGCCATAAACAACGCGAATCACACCGGCTTCTGGCTCAATCGCTTCATGCCACACATAAGGATTATAGGAGTAACCCACCCCACCCAAAGCAGGAAAAAAGTAGTTGCCGTGCAGATCACCGCTCACTCGCTGAATCAGCAGGGACATCTGCTCATCCTTATCCAAGATCCCCATCTGCTCCCGATAGCGAAGGGCCTGTTCGCTAAGGGTGCTGGCATAGACCAACTTAATTGCGGTCAGCAGATTGTTAAGGCGGCGTTCACTGGAGCCTTGGTTGGGACAGAAGACCGATTCATACTTACCGGAAAAAGCGTTGCCGTAGTTATCCTCCAACAGACTGCTGGAGCGGACAATAATCGGTGACTGTCCGAAATAGTCGAGCATATCGGCGAGTTTTTTGACAATATCCTCCGGAAACTTACCCGTCAAGATCACCCGCCGGGCATACTCGGCAACCCCCAAAAGAGTTTCGGTATCCTTCTGTTGGCGGCGAATCCACCAGCAGCCATTGATCACCATGTAGGTATAAAAAACATCAGAACCGACATAAAAAGAGTCGTGGATCTCCAGCACATCCCGCAGCTCTGGAGCCTCCTTGCAGATAATTGCACGAGAGAGCAGCATCCCGGTGGCCTTGCCGCCAATCAGGCCGGTACCGATCATCCGCTCGCCAATATCCAAGAGGTCGTCGATCTCAAAATAGCGGGCGGCTAACTCCTGAATACGTTCATTGCGCGTAACCATCATCGCCAAGAGCCGCCGCAAATGCTTCAGCTCCTCCTCGCTCTTGGCGCACGATGGGGGGCAATGTTTCTCTTTGAGCAGACCAACGGTGCGGGTAGCCTCGACAAAATAGCGGTGCCAGCGATCTCGCTCTTCAAAGGCATGGTCTCGGCTTTTGAAGGGGGTAAAGGAGAGGATCTCTGAGTTTAAGGCACTATTGGTTACCGGCGTAAACTCCCCTTCGTGGTGGGCATGGAGCATAAACATGGTGGCCGAGTAGCGCTGCTGGGCCTTGAGGGGATGGATATAGAGGGTATCCCGGTTCTGGTAGACATCAAAAATCACCTGGGCGGTGTTATGCACCGGCGTGAGCGCATTATAGGAGTGGTGGTCGCGCAGCAGGGCAAAGTAGGCGAGGGCCTCCATGTCCAACAGATAGGGGCAGGTGAGCATAAAAAAGTTGCCCAACATTCGGTCACTGTACCAGGAGTTGGAGAGCTCGCTCAGGGAGTCAAAAATATAGTACCCACCGTGGCCATTGCACTTAATGGTTTCATGAACTTGGTTAATGAAAGGCTCAAAGCCTGCCTCTGGGTCTGGGGTATGAATTTCCGCTTGGGGAAAGGCGACGGGATCGAGTAAGGGGGGATGGGAGGCAAAACGGAAGTAGATGAGGCGCTGGTTTTTACGCTTGGCAGCGGCTGAGTAGGCGCGGACAAAATAGTGATACTCGCTACTATCACGCACCTGCCAGACAATGTTATCACCGGGAATCAGCCCCTTGATGACTCGATCCAATCCTTTCAAACCGGTGGAAAGATGGCTGTAGTTATAGGACATGGCGCTCTCTCTCAGGGGCAGAACCGCTCTGCCCCCCAATGATGACCTTAGATAAGGCCCTGTTCAATCATGGCATCCGCCACCTTCACAAAGCCCGCAATATTGGCCCCCTTCACATAGTTGACAAAATCCCCTTCCTGGCCGTAGGTGTAGCAGGCAGTGTGAATGCCTTCCATAATCTGCTTAAGCCGTCCCTCCACCTCCTCCCCGGTCCAAGAGAGTTTCAGGCTGTTCTGGGACATCTCCAAGCCGCTGGTAGCTACCCCGCCGGCATTAGCCGCCTTGCCTGGCCCGTACATGATTTTGGCCTTTAAAAAGACCTTTACCGCCTCGACCGTCGAGGGCATGTTGGCCCCTTCGGAAACGCAGTAGCAGCCATTTTTGACCAAGGTTTCGGCATCGTTGCCGTCGATCTCATTTTGGGTCGCACTGGGAAAAGCGATATCACAGGGAATGATCCAGGGACGCTGGCCCGGATAGTAGCTGCAATCGTATTTTTCCGCATACTCGGCGATGCGGCCCCGTTTGACGTTCTTCAGTTCCATGACGTAGGCCAACTTTTCCGCATCAATGCCGTCAGGGTCATGAATGAAACCGGCGGAGTCGGAGAGGGTCACGCATTTGCCTCCCAACGCATTGACCTTCTCAATGGTATATTGGGCAACGTTGCCAGAACCGGAGACGGTGCAGAGGCTTCCGGCCAAGGATTTTCCACGCGCCTTAAGCATCTCTTCGGCAAAAAATACCGCTCCATACCCAGTGGCCTCCGGGCGGATGAGGCTGCCGCCCCAGTTGCGGCTCTTGCCGGTGAGGATACCGGTGAATTCGTTGGTAATCCGTCGGTACTGGCCGTACATGAAACCGATTTCACGCGCCCCAACACCGATATCACCGGCAGGCACGTCGGTTTCTGCCCCGATATGCCGATACAACTCCGTCATGAAGCTCTGACAGAAACGCATCACCTCGTTATCACTTTTTCCCTTGGGGTCAAAATCTGAGCCGCCCTTCCCGCCGCCCATAGGGAGGGTGGTAAGGCTATTTTTAAATACCTGCTCAAAGGCCAAGAACTTTAAAATGCTCAGATTGACACTGGGATGAAACCGCAGCCCGCCCTTGTAGGGGCCAATGGCACTGTTCATCTGAATGCGGTAGCCACGGTTGATCTGCACCTCGCCCTGATCGTCGGCCCAAGGCACCCGAAAGATAATGACCCGCTCCGGCTCCACCATCCGTTCTAAAATCTTGGCTTTTTTATACTTGGGATGGGCCTCGATAAAGGGCATTAAGGTTTCTACCACCTCCTGCACCGCCTGATGGAACTCACTCTCCCCAGGATTTTTTTCAATCACTTTCTGCATAAATTGGGCAATCGGATCCATCTCTCTTTTTGTTCCTCTGTAGGTTGTGGTTTATATCCCCCTGCGTAGGCCGCCTCTCTCGCTGGATCTTCTAAAAAACACTCTGTGCGACAGAAAGGCTTGGGGAGATCGTCAGGAATGGGTGGAGGGGAAGTTTACCATGTTTTTTGGAAGCCGCAAGGCGGAATTGGGCCTTGATCGTCATTCCGGCCACCTTGCCCGCTCACAGCGAAAGTCCCGCCGTAAGTGGCTGAGTCCTTGGGGCGAAATGCCCCGCTTGACGCTTTCCGATCAAGGTATTGAGCGGAGGGGTGGTCAAGGCCTGAAATTGAAATCAAGTGGCTCAAAAAGTTTGGCGCGGTACGAGCATACCGCACCAATTTACCATGTAAAAACTCTTTACATGATAAATGGAAGCCTTAGTCGAGCTGATCCAGCGTCACCACCAGATCGTGTGTCGAGACATTAATGTTCCAAAACGTATAGGTATCGCCATCTTCATCCACCAAGCGAACATCAAAAATAGGGCTAAAATAGCCGTGCAACGTAATCCGTTGGGTGTGACCGTTGCGCAGCACCTCACTCCCTAAGACATCCTCCTCCCAATCTCTAGCATCGGCGGGGCTGACATACGCATGCATAATCGTATAGCCCGTCTGATTGGTGATATTCACGTAGTAGTTCTGCTGTGCATGTGCCGCGAAACTCACGAGCAGCAGCAGCAGGGTGGTACACGCAGTACGAGCGAACAGGTTCATGGTCAATTTCCTTATAGCAGTTAGTATTCCTAAGCACTTATTTCTACCTACTTAGGTGTCATATAGTCACGAGGGTATCGGGCGACATCTTGCAGCGTTACAAGCAGGAGTCCCAACCGTCGGTGGCAACTTTATGCCCGCGCCGCGCAGTTGTCAAGACGCTTTGCTAATCGAGGCGTTCTTCGATGCCTTCCTCTACACCGCCAACTGGGGTGCCTCACGGGTAGTGCTGCGCAGTAGGTAGAGATCATAGAATCTATACTGTGATGTGAGGCATATTCCCTCCTACGCGCAGGGCGACTACCCCGAATGGGGTAGTCGCACTACAACAGCGTGGCGGTATTACCGTTTCATAAAAACGGCATAGCGCCGAATCGCCAGCAACCCAAGCAGCCCGGAGAGTAGTAGCAGGGGCAGGTGGCCAAGGGTCGGAATCGGATGCGCCCCGCTGGCACCAGGCGCAGGGGGCGCACCACCTGAACTAGACGCAGAGGGGGTAGCCGCCGCCGCTGGTACTGTCGGCCCACCATTTTCCCAATGAACTTCACATTGGCAGGGGCCACCCGGATCGTCGGAATCACACGCCGCATCGTTGTTCTGGTACTCGTCAAATAACCCGTAGGCAAAATGCCCCCATTCGTGCATCAGGGTGTAACCGCCCCACATGGTACTCTCCAGGTAGTTCTGGGAGTCCCCAAAGTGGTCGCAATGCTCAATGCGATATCCAGAGTCGGGTTCTATCCTAAGGGTAAGCCATGAAGTCCGAGAATGATTTTTCCAAGCGGATCCTGCGGGTAGATGTAGAAGAGTCGTATTGAGGGGATAGATTCACCTCCTCACTGTACGTTGTAGAGTCGCTGCAGATGGTTTACCCTCCTTTCCTTCGTTACCGAGGCGGTGGGTGTAAGAGCCATCTTGGAACAGATCAGCGACCCCGCCGCCCGGATCGCATCCGCTAGGGGAGTGAAAGCATGGTACGCAGGCATCGCGGAGGACACCATTGATATTAATGAGTGATTTTCGGGCGATCTCCTGGCCCAGCCGGAACCGGAGGACAATTGATGGAAGATTACGCGCAGGCCGCGTTGCGACACTGGCAGGATGCACAGCTACTGGAAGAGCATAGGCGGATCGGGAACGCCGATCAATTGTATGGGCTGGCCGCAGAATGTGCGATCAAAAAGGTGCTGGTTCAATTGCCGCTTTTTGCGCCTGATGGATCGCTCCAAAAGGAGTTCAAATACCACATTAACCTGCTTTGGGATAAAGCGGGCCATCAAAGCATCGCCAAGGCTGCTCCGCGCCTCCCTAGCCTTCTTCAGTCCAATAATCCTTTTTCCGACTGGAAGATAGATCAGCGGTATGAGGCGGAAGGGGCAATCCGAGCGAAACAATTACAATCACATCGAGAGTGGGCAAAGCGGCTGCTTGGGGCCGTTGGACTCAGCGGGGTACGGCAGCCATGACTTCGCCACAATTCGATCAATCCATTCCCTCCGCACTCGAGATCCTACAGCAAGAGTTCGGGGATGCTGACTCGGAAACTACGCTGATCCGCGACCCCTTTGGAGTACTTACGGTGGTGTTGCCCGACTCCACCCTATGCAACTGGGATGTCCTTGCCCAGCGACTACACAATACCCTTGGCCGATTTAGCCCGGGAGAGCGACAGGTTCTATTGCGCCAAAGCGATCTCATTGACCCAGACGACGTAATCCGCTCGCCTGATCGCATCCGTATTCCCAATGCTCCCGCTACCTGGCTAGTGGATCGCCTTCAAACCAATCAGGACTGGATTCGGGCACCTCTGTGTACCCACCCACCGCTACCGACAGCAGTGGCCTTCAGCATCAAAGGAGGGGTGGGTCGTACCTCAGCCTTCGCAGTGTGGGCTTGGCACCTGGCCCGGCTCGGGAAGGACGTACTCCTCATCGATCTAGACCTCGAAGCGCCGGGCGTAGCCAGTGTTTTGCTGGATGAGGCTCACATCCCGGACTACGGCCTGATCGACTGGCTGATTGAGGCGCAGAACGGCGCAGTGGACAATGCCCTGTTGCGGGAAACCTTGGTCGATTGCGCCCTGGCTCAAGACACGCCGGGGCGATTGCGCGTGCTGCCGGCCTTTGGTCGCAAGAGCCGTGACTACATCGCCAAGTTGGGGCGTATCTATCTGCCGGCCTGGTCTGAGGGACACCAAGCGTATTTCGGGCTGGCAGAACGGCTGAAGCTGCTGCTGGAATCCATTGCAGGACTGGCCGAGGCACCTCAATTGGTTTTGCTGGATGCACGTGCGGGTTTGCACGACATTGGCTCCGCCGCAGTGACCCGTTTGGGTGCCGAGGTCTTCCTGTTCGCCCGTGACGATGCCCAGACTTGGGCCGCTTATCGTCACCTTTTTCGGCAACTAGCCCTCTCCCGAGGGGTGAGCTTTGGAATGCAGGAGGATGATCTCCGCCACCGCCTGACGATGGTAGGGGCGCAGACGGACTCGACAGAATCGGCTGCCCGCCGCTTGGTGGAGCACTCCTTTCTGGCCTGGACTGACGAATTATACGATGCAGAGGCCGATCCCAAAGGGATGGAGTCGTTCGAGATGATGGAAGATACCGCCCCCCATTATCCCTTACGCATCGGGTTCGACCCCAGGCTACGCGGGCTTGAGCTGAACCATTCCAATACCCTCCCTGAATGGGGCATTGTCAAGAGCGCCTTTGGGCCGTTTCTGAACGGAGCCACAGCGCGTCTACTCCCCGATGGATTCGCCTAAGCCAGAGTAATCGCCATGCCGCAGCGATCAGATTTTCAACCGAAATTCACCTTTGATCCGCTCACCTATCGCGGTGCCCTCATGGCGTTGCCGCAGACCGCCGCCTGGGAGCAGCTCGACTCACCCCAGCGCTCTGAGATCTACGTCCCCGACATGCATAGCAAGGCCCTTGCCCCGGATGTCAGCGTGGTCGAGGGAATGCGCGGGGCGGGCAAGAGCTTCTGGACTGCGGTGTTGGCCGACCAAGCGGCACGCGAGTATGTCAGCGGGTCGGCAAAGATTCACACCCTGCATAATGTCATCGTCCGTGTCGGTTTCGGGCTGGACAACAGCAACGAGCTATTTCCCACTGCCAAGCGAATGACCGCCTGGATGGATCAGGGGATATCCCCGGACGAAATATGGCGCTCGGTGCTGATCCGCCAGGGGGCAAAGGCCGTGGACATGGCATTACCCTTCACGGACTCAGTGGATGCGGCGGCGCAGTGGGTCTCGCAAAATCCTCATGCAGCAGATGACCAGATCACGGAGATCGACCGCCAACTCGTAGTCAATGGCCAAGCCCTCATGCTGTTGTTCGACTCTTTGGAACGGCTAGCGGACGATTGGGCAGGCATTCGGGAGCGACTCAAGGCCGCGCTCGTCCTATGTCTGGAGTGCCGTACCCGGCGTGCCATTCGCTTCAAGTTCTTCCTGCGTCCCGATATGATTGAAGAGGAGGATGAGCTTTGGCACTTCGCCGATAGCTCCAAGCTGCTCCACTCCAAGGCCACCCTAGCGTGGCGCCCAGACGATTTCTACGGACTGATCGCACTGTTCCTGGCTAATCATGCATCGCTGGACGGTGAATTTCGCGAGGAGTTGACGAGCCAAACCCACCTCCGATGGCAGGCAATTGATGGTATCTATGCGTTGCCCCGTAGAATGCCCTTTCGTGACCTGATCGAAGCCTTGGCGGGACCATTCGTCGGGCCGAAGGCCAACCGAGGCAACACCTACACCTGGATTCCCACCCACCTCTCCGATGCTAAAGCGCGTCTAAGCCCGCGAAGCATCCTCCTTGCCCTGCGTCACGCCGCCGAGTGGACTGAGACGCACCACCCGGAGCATCGATTCGCCCTGCACTACGACGGCGTTCGCCAAGGCGTGGCAGAGGCATCCACCACCCGCATCCGAGAGATCAAGGAGGACTACCCCTGGGTCGGGCCGCTCCTGGAGTCCCTGCAGGGTACGACGGTTCCCCTGAAATTCGATGATCTCACCAGCAACTGGATACCCGGTCTCGTAGATGCCTCACTCTCCGCAGCCCGCTCTGGACAACGCCTTCCGCCACGGCGCTACGACAGCGACCCGATCCGCAAAGGGTCGTTGGAAGCGTTGGTAGCCGACCTCATCGAGCTGGCAGTGCTCTATCCCACCGAAGATGGGCGATTCAACATGCCCGACATTTTTCGTGTCGGCTTTGGCATCAAGCGCAGAGGCGGGGTGCGACCGCCACGGTAGACCCCTCATCCCCAAAACATCCCCCACAACTCATGGTATGCCATACATACACTATGCTTGGCACGAGTAGCCAGAGTTGGGTTCTATCCCATGGGTAAACCATGAAGTCCGAGTACGATTTTTCCAAAATGAAGTCTAGAAAGAGGCCGGATACCTTTCAGATTCTTGGAGTTATGCCACCCTATGAAAACGGATTGCGCCGCACGTTGGCCGACAACTACGGTCGTTACGCAGCTTACATTGCTACACGTATCCCACTGAAACGACAACTAGCCTGACACAGAGAGACCTCCCGACAGGCCAATTTCGGATTTTCAAGGCGCGGAATGTCGGGTGATGGTTTCCCAAAGTGATTACGAAGCTATGCGCGAATTCTACGCCAATCGCTTGGCCAACTCGCTCCGGCAACCCGCCATTTCATACACATGCAATCTGGTTTCTACCATTCTGCCCGAAACAACCATCTCTCTAACACCAAGAGACGCGCCCACGAAGCAGCAAAACCACTGCTTCGCAGCGCAATAGCCACTAGCGAATCAAGCAAGATCAAAGCGATCCGCATTCATCACCTTCGTCCACGCCGCCACAAAATCCCGCACAAACCGCTCCCGGTTATCATCCTGGGCATAAAACTCCGCATACGCCCGTAGTATCGAGTTCGAACCGAAAACGAGATCAACCCGGGTCGCCTGCCAGCGCACCTGGTCGCTCTCGCGCTCGCGCAGCTCATAGCGGTCTTTACCAACCGGCACCCAGCGGTAGCGCATATCGGTCAAGTTGAGAAAAAAGTCATTACTCAACACCCCCTCACGCTCGGTAAAGACCCCGCACTTGCTGCCGCCGTAATTGCTACCCAGCACCCGCAGCCCACCCAGTAGCACCGTCATCTCCGGGGCGGTCAGCCCCATCAGTTGGGTACGGTCAAGCAGCAGCTCCTCAGCACTCACCACATAGTCATCCCGCTTCAACCAGTTGCGGTAACCGTCGTGGAGCGGCTCCAGCACCGCAAACGAGGCGGCATCGGTCATCGCCTCGGTCGCATCGCCACGCCCGGGGGCAAAAGGCACGCTCACGCTAAACCCCCCCGCCTGGGCCGCCTGCTCAATCCCGACACCGCCCGCCAGCACGATCAGATCGGCAACGCTAGCACCACTCTCAGCGGCCAGCGGCTCCAGCACCGCCAGTACCCGATTCAGCCGCTGCGGCTCATTCCCCTCCCAATCGCGCTGCGGAGCTAGGCGAATACGCCCACCGTTGGCCCCGCCGCGCTTATCCGAACCGCGAAAAGTACGAGCGCTATCCCACGCCGTAGCGACCAGATCACCCACGCTCAGGCCGCTAGCGGCGATCTTCGCCTTGAGTGCCGCCACGTCGTAATCACTACGACCAACCGGGGTCGGGTCTTGCCACAGGAGATCCTCCTGCGGCACCTCGGGACCGATGTAGCGCGTCTTCGGCCCCAGGTCGCGATGGGTCAGCTTAAACCAGGCGCGGGCAAAGACCTCAGAGAAGTAGGCTGGATCGTTATAGAAGCGCTCGGAGATCTGGCGATACGCCGGGTCCATTTTCATCGCCATATCGGCATCGGTCATAATCGGATTGTGGCGGATTGCGGGGTCTTCAACATCGACCGGCTTATCCTCCTCCTTAATGTTGATCGGCTCCCACTGCCAAGCACCCGCCGGACTCTTCTTCAGCTCCCAATCGTAATTGAGCAGCAGTTGGAAGTAGCCGTTATCCCACTGCGTCGGATGGGTCGTCCACGCCCCCTCCAGACCACTAGAGACGGTATCGCGACCCACTCCACGGGTCGTCTTATTGAGCCAGCCCAGCCCCTGATCCTCCAGCTCCGCCCCCTCCGGCTTCGGCCCGAGCAGCGCGGCATCGCCATTGCCGTGGCACTTGCCAACGGTATGACCACCGGCGGTAAGGGCGACCGTCTCCTCATCATCCATCGCCATGCGGGCAAAAGTTATCCGCACATCATGGGCAGTCTTGAGCGGATCGGGCTTGCCGTCCACCCCTTCCGGGTTGACATAGATCAGCCCCATCATCACCGCCGCCAGCGGATTTTCCAAGTCGCGCTCGCCGGAGTAGCGGCTCCCCTCGCTGCCGCTCGGTGCCAGCCACTCCTTTTCCGAACCCCAGTAGGTATCTTTCTCCGGGTGCCAGATATCCTCGCGCCCAAAGGCGAAGCCGAAGGTTTTCAGCCCCATCGACTCGTAGGCGACGGTACCGGCGTAGGCGATCAGATCGGCCCAGCTCAAGCGGTTGCCATACCTCTTTTTAATCGGCCAGAGCAGCCGCCGCGCCTTGTCAAGGTTGACATTGTCGGGCCAGGAGTTAAGCGGCGCAAAGCGCTGGTTGCCGGTAGCGGCACCACCGCGACCATCGGCGATGCGGTAGGTCCCGGCGGCGTGCCAGCTCATGCGGATCATCAACCCGCCATAGTGGCCCCAATCGGCAGGCCACCACGCTTGGCTGTCGCGCATCAGCGCGGTCAGGTCTTGTTTGAGGGCGGCGAAGTCGAGTTTTTTGACCTCCTCGCGGTAGATAAAATCACTCCCCAAGGGATTGCTCTTGGTGTCGTGCTGGTGCAAGATGTCGAGGTTCAACGCCTTCGGCCACCACGCCATGTTGGACATTCCGATTTCGGTCGCACCGCCGTGCATCACCGGGCATTTGCCGCCACTGCCTACCGTATGCTCGCTCATTGCCTCTCTCCTTTCGATCATTGAAGGGTATCTTTTATTATTGCTGTACTTGATAATCGGCTACCATTGTAGAGGAAAGTTGCTGCCGAGTGCAAGAAGTATCCGATTTTAT